>NZ_KV830189.1:0-46974 GCF_001836705.1 Neisseria sp. HMSC061B04 | reverse complement strand
CTATTCTTATACACATCTTATCCATATATTTTCCCAAACTAAAAAGGCCGTCTGAAACCAAGTTCAGACGGCCTTTTTCATGTCAAACCGACAATATCAATCGCCCATGACTTTGCCTTCGCGGCGCGGGTCGGCACCACCGAGCAAACCGTCTTTGCCGATCACAATGCCTTGTACGCCGGAATTCAAATCGCGGATTTGGACTTTGTAGCCCAGTTTTTCCAACGCTGCCGCTTTGTCCGCCGCAGCGGTTTTTTCCTCGATTTCATACTGGCTGCCGCGGTTGAGCATATTCGGCAGGGAGATTGCCACCTGAATGTCCATGCCCCAATCGATATGCGCCACCAGCGTTTTGGCAACGAAACCGATGATGCGGCTGCCGCCGGGCGAACCGACCGCCAGATAAGGTTTGCCGTCTTTCATCACAATGGTCGGCGCCATTGAAGAACGCGGCCGCTTGCCGCCAGCCACGCTGTTGGCCACCGTTTTACCGTCCGCGCCGACAGGGTTGAAAGCAAAATCGGTCAATTCATTGTTGAGCAGATAGCCGTTTACCATCAGTCCCGAACCGAACGCGTTTTCAATCGAAGTCGTCATCGACACGACGTTGCCGTCTTTATCCACAACCACCAAATGGCTGGTGGATGGCAGCTCGACCGCCATACCCTGCGCGTATGCCTTGCCGAACTGGCCTGCCTGAATATTTTCCAATGCCTTTTCAGCTTTGCGGATTTCTTCGGCGCGCGGTTTCAAATAAGCCTGAGAAATCAGGGCGCGAGTCGGGACGTTCACGAACTTGGGATCGCCGACGTAATAATCGCGGTCGGCAAACGCAATCCGCGACGCATCGCCTATCCAGCGCCAACTGTGGATATTTTCCGCGCCTAACGCCTTCATATCTTGATTTTGCAAGACACCCAAAATCTCACCCAAAGCAATCGCGCCCGAACTTGGCGCGCCTATGCCGCAGACTTCGTATTCACGATACGGCGCGCAAACCGGTTCGCGCTCGATAACGCGGTAGTTTTTCAAATCCGCCATGCTGATTTTGCCGGGATTATCCACAGCGCCGGTAACGGCACGGACAATATTCTGCGCCAGCATTCCCTGATAAAACGGCGCGCTGCCTTTTTCCGCCAACAGGCGCACGGAACGGGCAAATTCAGGGTTTTTCAATACCGTTCCCGCTGCCAAAGGCTTGCCGTCGGGCAGGAAATACGCGGCGGTTTGCGGATAACGTTTCAAAGGCTCCAGATTCTGCTCGATGGATTTCGCCATTCGCGGTGAAACGGTAAAGCCTTGTTCCGCCAAAGTAATCGGTTTCTCAAACAAACTTGCCCACGGCAATTTGCCGTAACGCTTGTGGACATCTTCCAGCAGCTTCGGAATCCCCGGTACGCCGACCGAACGGCCGCCAACGACAGCTTTCATAAAGCCCATCGGTTTGCCGTTTTCATCCAAAAAAAGTTCCGGCGTTGCCGCTTTCGGCGCCGTTTCTCGGGCATCAAACGTCGTCAGTTTTTTCGCCTTATTGTCCCAATACACCAGAAACGCGCCGCCGCCCAAACCGGAAGACTGCGGCTCGGTCAGCCCCAAGGTCGTCTGCATGGCGATCATCGCATCTATCGCGCTGCCGCCGCGTTTCAAAACCTCGTATCCCGCCTCAGTCGCCAACGGATTGGCAGACGCCGCCATATAATGCTTGGCGCGGATCAATTTCTGCTCGGTCAGCCCCGTCCCTTGTTCCGGCGCATGGTTATCCACAGATACAGAGGGCAGGGCAACTTGAGGTTTCAGAGCCGGCTGTTGCGCACAAGCAGCCAATACCAAAACAGATAACAATTTAATACTAAAGGAAAATTTCATATTCACTCCATAAATTTAAATATTTTCAGACGGCCTTTTCCCAACTTGAACAAGAGGAAATATGAAAATATTCAGAAATAAAAAACCATTTGACTATTTCCCTACTCAATCAGTTCCGATTGGAGAAGTATAAAAAAGCTAAGATTGTGCACAGGCGAAAATTTATCCACAGAATAAAGCGGCAGAAAAATTTTATCCACATACACAAACAAGGCCGACCATACTTTATCCTCATCAAGAAATATCAGCTAAGTATTTGAAAAATTGTTTTAATCAAAGTTATCAACAAGCTGTAGCAGCACTCAATATCATCTTCTATTTATTATTTAAAATCTTATTTATAGTTTGTTTTCCCGAAGGCAAAGGCCGTCTGAAACGTAAAGGCATCTTTTCAAAAAATTAAAAAGTTAAGGATTGTTAAAAACGTGTAAATCAGCTAGAGTTACGCTTGATAAAATTAATCAATAACGGAGTTTCACGAAATGAAAGGCGACATTGGCGTAATCGGCCTTGCCGTAATGGGGCAAAACCTGATTCTCAACATGAACGACAACGGCTTTAAAGTTGTCGCATACAACCGTACGACCAGCAAAGTAGATGATTTTTTAAACGGCGCAGCCAAAAATACCAATATTATCGGCGCATATTCACTGCAAGATCTGGTTGATAAATTAGAAAAACCGCGCAAAATCATGATGATGGTACGTGCCGGTTCTGTCGTGGACGATTTTATCGAACAACTTGTTCCGTTTTTGGACGAAGGCGACATTATTATTGACGGCGGCAATGCCAATTATCCCGATTCCACCCGCCGCACACACGAGCTGGCGGCAAAAGGCATCCGCTTTATCGGCGCGGGCGTTTCCGGTGGCGAAGAAGGCGCGCGTCACGGCCCGTCTATCATGCCTGGTGGCGATGAAGCCGCATGGCCTGCCGTTAAGCCGATTTTCCAAGCCATCTCCGCCAAAACGCCTCAAGGCGAACCCTGCTGCGACTGGGTCGGTCGTGATGGTGCGGGCCACTTCGTCAAAATGGTGCACAACGGCATCGAATACGGCGATATGCAGTTGATTTGCGAAGCGTACCAATTCATGAAAGACGGTTTGGGCCTGTCTTATGACGAAATGCACCAAATCTTCAACGAGTGGAACAAAACCGAACTGGATTCTTATCTGGTCGAAATTACCGCCGCGATTTTGGGTTACAGAGATGAAAACGGCGAACCTTTGGTCGAAAAAATCCTTGATACCGCAGGTCAAAAAGGTACAGGCAAGTGGACCGGCATCAATGCCCTCGATTTGGGTATCCCGTTGACCCTGATTTCCGAAGCCGTGTTTGCACGTTGCGTGTCTGCGTTTAAAGACCAACGCGTCCAAGCAAACAGCCTGTTTGGCAAAACCATTACCCCGATTGAAGGCGACAAATTCGCATGGGTGGATGCTTTGCGCCAAGCCTTGTTGGCATCCAAAATCATCTCTTATGCACAAGGCTTTATGTTGATCCGCGAAGCCAGCGAAAACAACGATTGGGCATTGAATTACGGCAATACCGCCCTCTTGTGGCGCGAAGGCTGCATTATCCGCAGCGCCTTCTTGGGCAACATCCGCGACGCATACGAAGCCAATCCTGATTTGGTGTTCTTGGGTTCCGATCCTTATTTCAAAGGCGTATTGGAAACCTGTCTGCCTGCATGGCGTAAAGTGGTGGCCAAAGCGATCGAGTGCGGTATTCCGATGCCTTGCATGGCTTCTGCGATTACCTTCCTTGACGGCTACACTTCCGCGCGCCTGCCGGCCAACCTGTTGCAAGCCCAACGCGACTACTTCGGCGCGCACACCTACGAGCGTACCGACAAACCGCGCGGCGAGTTCTTCCATACCAACTGGACAGGCAAGGGTGGCGATACCGCTTCAACCACATACGATATTTAATTTATCTAGGCAAACAAAAGGCCGTCTGAGTATTTCAGACGGCCTTTTTATAGGGTTATCCACAATAAAGAATGAAACAATTTAAAGTATTTGATAGATAACTTCATGAAATAAATAAAGATTAATAAAGGCCGTCTGAATGTTTCAGACGGCCTTTAAAATTGTTCACAACCTTATCAACAGGTTTTCCATAGCTTAAACCAGATTTTGCGGATTGCCGGCCACGAAGCGGTTAATGTTGTTCAAGAGGATGTCAAACAGGCGGTTGGCGGCCTCTTGGCTTGCCCATGCAATGTGTGGCGTGACGATGAGGTTGGGCAGTCGGGCTTTCAGCAGAGGGTTGCCGTCGCGCGGCGGCTCTTGTGTCAATACGTCAAAACCTGCCCCGCCGATTTGGCCGTATTTCAACGCCGCAACCAAAGCGGCTTCATCGACCAAGCCGCCGCGCCCGCAGTTGATGAGGATGGCGCCGGGTTTCATTTGTTGCAATTCGGCTTCGCCTATCATGTTTGCCGTTTGCGGCGTGAGCGGACAATTAAGCGACACGACATCGGCGGAGCGGATGGCTTCGTCAAAGGAAACATAGCCGTCGCGGACGCTTTGGGCATTTTTATGTTCGGCGAACACGACATTCATTTTGAAAGCCTGTGCATAAGTTGCCAGCGTTTTACCGATATTGCCGCGACCGAAAATCGCCAGCGTTTTACCGTTTAAATCGCGCATCGGTGCGCCGAGGTGACAGAAAAACGGCGAGTTTTCCCACAAGCCTGCCGCAACATCGCGCTGATAGGCAGGCAGGTTGCGCATCAGGGTAATCATCATCATAAACGCGTGTTCCGCCACGGATTCATTGCCGTAAGCGCGGATATTGCACACTGCCGTGCCGTTTTGTTTGGCGGCCTCAACGTCCACATTGTTGACGCCTGTCGCGGTAACGGCAACCAGCTTGAGTTGTGGATTTTCGGCAAAGGCTTGGGCGGAAATCACGACTTTGTTGGTAATCACAATGTCCGCGCCGCGGATACGCGCCAGCGTTTCGTGCGCTTCGGTTGTGCCGTAGCTGCTTAATGTGTGTGGAAAATCAAAGTCAAACGGGCGGTTAACGAGGGTATCGCGGTCGAGGACGACAATGTGGAGCGGGTTCATAAAATTCCTATCAAAAATAAAATATCTATTTATAAAATCTAAATAAGAATAAAGGATTTAAAATATACGATTCAGTTGATAATAATTATTATGTAGCTATTAAAACATCAATGTATCAGGAAAACAAAATGATTAAAACCATTACATTTGCTATTTTGCATTTCAGCGTTGCATTTAGTGTCGCCTATATTCTGACCGGCAGTATCGGCGTTTCCAGCGCGGTGGCTTTGGTCGAACCCATCATCAATACCGTCGTCTTTTATTTTCATGAAAAAGCGTGGAACCGCTACGAGAAAAACAAATCCGAAAAGCAAAAATTGTGGGTGCCTCTGCATCAGTGCGGCTAAAGTTTCAGACGGCCTTTTGCTTGGTTAAAACCGATTATGTTTTTTCGGTTTGGCCATCGCCATCAAAATGCCAAACCCTAAAATAGAGTAAGACTTTACGAAGGCTTCATGAAGGTAAAAATGCTAAAATACGCTATTCTTGCAAACCCATTCAGACGGCCTCAATGCTCACCGATTTAGAAAAAAATGCCATCCGCGACCATTACCAAAATATCGGCAAAAACCTGCCCGGTTTCCGTCCGCGCGTTTCGCAGCGGGAAATGATTGCAGCGATTGCCAACACTTTTTCGCGGACGTTGACGCGTGAAGAAGGCGAAGAAGCGCCCAAACGCGAGGGTGAGAGCATTGCCGTGATCGAAGGGCCGACCGGCGTGGGTAAATCGTTGGCCTACCTTTTGGCCGGCGGCATCATGGCGCAGACGCGCGGCAAACGGTTGATTGTCAGCAGCGCGACGGTGGCTTTGCAGGAGCAGTTGGTTGACCGTGATTTGCCGTTTCTGGTGGAAAAAAGCGGTTTGGAGCTGACCTTTGCGCTTGCCAAGGGACGCGGCCGTTATCTTTGCCCCTACAAACTCTATCAACTGACGCAAAACAATGCCCAGCAAAACCTGCTTGGTTTTGAAGCGCCGGAAGTGTTGTGGGACAGCAAACCCAAGCCGGAAGAATTGAACCTGCTGCGTAACATTGCCGATGAATTTTCCGCCCGCCGCTTTAATGGCGACCGCGACACTTGGCCGGAAAAAATCGATGACGCGATTTGGCTCAAAGTGACCAACGACCGCCACGGCTGCCTGAAATCCGCCTGTCCCAACCGTCCGGAATGCCCGTTTTACCTGGCACGCGATGTCTTGGAAACCGTCGATGTCGTCGTTGCCAACCACGATCTTCTGCTTGCCGACATCAGTATGGGCGGCGGCGTGATTCTGCCTGCGCCCGAAAACAGTTTCTATTGCATAGACGAAGCGCACCACCTGCCCAAAAAAGCCCTCAGCCGTTTTGCCGCCGAACATTCATGGAATATTGCCGTTTGGACGCTGGAAAAACTGCCGCAGCTTACCGGCAAAATTGCCGCGCTGACCGATAAAGCCGAACTTGCCAACCTTGCCGACGAAGCTGCCACATCCTTGCTCGACAGTCTGCATGAATGGCAGTTCCATTTGGCGGAAGAGCCGTCTTTAAGTCTGGGGTCGTCTGAAAACGACAGGCGGAAACAAAACGAACCGACTTGGCTGTGGGAAGACGGCAAACTCCCCGAAGGCCTTGAAACCACCGTTTCCAATACGGCCATTGCTGCACGCAGCCTGCTCAAACACGTTGTCGGGCTGAATGATGCGCTTTCCGCCGCCCGCCGCGAAAAAGAACAGGACGGCGCGCTCATCGACCGCCTGACCAGCGAGTTCGGCCTTTTTATCGCCCGTATCGAACAAATCAGCGCAGTTTGGGATTTACTCTCTACCGTTCCCATCGAGGGCGAAGAGCCGTTGGCAAAATGGATAACCCGCCGTGCCGACGACAAAAACGACTATATTTTCAACGCCAGTCCCATCAGCAGCGCATCCCACCTTGCCAACAGCCTGTGGCGGCGCGCGGCAGGTGCGGTGTTGACTTCGGCCACCCTGCAATCGCTCGGCAGCTTCAACCTGATTTTGCGCCAAACCGGCCTATTATGGCTGCCTGAAACCACCACGCTCGCTTTGGAAAGCCCGTTTAATTTCGATGCGCAAGGCGAGCTGTATATTCCGCCGGTGCACGCAAGTCCCAAAGACCCTGATGCGCACACGGCCGCCATTGTCGAATGGTTGCCGAAGCTGGTTTCGCCGGTTGAAGCCATCGGCACGCTGGTGTTGTTTTCCTCGCGCAAACAAATGCAGGACGTCGCCTTGCGCCTGCCTGACGAATATTTGCCGCTTCTGCTTGTGCAGGGCGAGTTGCCCAAGGCCGTTCTTTTACAAAGGCACCATCAAGCCATTGCCGAAGGCAAAGCCAGCATTATTTTCGGCCTCGACAGTTTTGCCGAAGGCCTCGACCTGCCCGGTGCGGCCTGCGTACAGGTCATTATCGCCAAGCTGCCGTTTGCCATGCCGGACAATCCCATCGAGAAAACCCAAAACCGTTGGATTGAACAACGCGGCGGCAATCCCTTTATTGAAATCACGGTGCCCGAAGCCAGCATCAAACTGATCCAAGCCGTCGGCCGCCTTATCCGTACTGAACAGGATTACGGCCGCGTGACCATCCTCGACAACCGTGTCAAAACGCAACGCTACGGCCAGCAATTATTGGCCTGTCTGCCGCCGTTTAAACGGATAGGGTAGTTGTGGATAATTTAAAAAAACAAAGGCCGTCTGAAACCAAATGTTCAGACGGCCTTTTATTCTTTTCAAGCTATAAATCCAATTTCATGACGGATACGGTTTCCCCGTTGTGCCAAGTCTGGGTGATTTCTTTCCAGCCGAACTTTTCATACACGGCCTGCACATCCGGCGTATAGAGAAACAGATGCGGCAAACCCAGTTTGCGTGCTTTATCCAGACAAAATGAAACCAGCTGCCTGCCTACGCCCAAACCTCGAAACTGCGGCAAAACGAACACATCGCCCAGCCAATATTCGTATTCGGGAAAACACGCCATATCAAACCGCTTCAATGCCGCCGAACCCATCAGCCGCCCTTCCTTATCCACAGCCGCAAACGCCAGCGGCAAGTCATCCCCATCGAGGCACTGCGCGTAATACGCACGGATTTTGTCCAGAGACGACCACGGCGCAAAATCGTGCCATTCCTCAAACAGAGCGAGGGATAAAGGCTCGACAAATTCAGGCTTCAGACGGCATATGTTCATATTGGATCCTCTTGTTGTACCGAATAGGGATAGTTTTTACAGTATAGGCCGTCTGAAAGGTTAACACATTTTAAAAAATCAGCGTAAAACACGATAAACCCGCCGCCAGTCCCATTCAAATCACTTATAATTCTGCCCATACCGCACACAAACAAAAGAAGAACATCATGGCCAAGAAATTTCCCATTTTTCCGAAAAATCCCGAGCGTATCTGCTGGGGTTGCGACAAATACTGCAAAGAAGACGATTTGCAATGCGGCAACGGTTGCGAACGCATCCAACACCCCATCGAGTTGGACGGCCGCGACTGGTATAAAAAAGGCGACTGGAGCAATTTGTTGAGCGAAGAGCAGCAAATCGAACTTGGATTGAAAGAAGCGCCCAAGCCGGCCAAACCGCATATCAAACTGCCTTTGAAAAACAAAACGGCTTAAACAGCATGCCGTAAACAAACGAAATAAAAAGGCCGTCTGAAACCTGAAAAACAGGGTTTCAGACGGCCTTTGCGTTGTCGGATTATGCCTTCACATAATGCACAAACGCGTATTCGATGCCTTTGGCGGAAACATGGTTTTCCCGAGAGGCTTCTTGCCATGTTTCTGTGGAAAACTCAGGAAAAAACGCATCGCCGTCCACATCCAAACCGACTTCGGTCAAGCGCAAATCCGTGGCAATCGGCAGGGCTTGTGCATAAATTTGCGCACCGCCCATGATGATGACTTCTTCAACCCCCTGACACAAAGCCAGTGCATCTTCCAAAGAAGCCGCCGTTTGCGCGCCTTCGGCCTGATAAGCTTGGCGGGTGATGACGATATTTTGACGGCCGGGCAGCGGTTTGCGCGGCAGCGATTCCCATGTTTTGCGGCCCATAATGACGGGTTTGCCGGTGGTGTATGATTTGAAAAAGGCAAAATCTTCGGGCAAATGCCAAGGCATGGTGTTGTTGATGCCGATACAGCGGCGGGCGGCGTAGGCGGCGATAAGGGTGATTTTCGGCATGATAAATAAAATCCGTTTGTAAAATAAAATGATTATAGCGGAGGGGACTTTGAATAGACTGAATACCCGATATTTTAAAAATGTTTCAATATTTATAAAATCAATATTCAAAATGCTTGATTTTGACAAAAATCATTTATTGTTCATTTTTTTAGGGATATGATAAATATCATACCAAATAAAAAGGAAAGGAAAAAATGATGAGAACCCTCCGCATTTCTGCTTTGACGGCTTCCCTGTCTTTGATGTTGGCTGCCTGCGGCGGCGCAACAAGCGGCTTGTCGAATGCCGTTACCGAGCCGCTCAATCCGCATCCGAAGGGCGTGTTATCCGTTGAATTGAACGAATCCGTCCCTGAAAACGGTATGTTGGATCTGACGGCCAACGGTAAAACGCAAACCCTGCAAAAAGGCGGCAAACTCGATACCGGCTTTTTGAAAACCGATAAAGTATCCTCTTACGACTACGCCCAAAAAATCAAGGTAAACGGCCAAGTCATCACTTTGGAAACCGGCGACTTCCAAGTGTATAAACAAAATTATTCCACTGTTGCCGCGCGTTACACCAAACAAAAAGCCGATGACACAGGCAAGCTGCAAAACCTCGATACATACACATTCACTGTCGGCGAGGTACAAGGCGATGAAACTGCGTATCGCAATTTGCCCAAACAAGGCAGCTATCAGTATTCGGGCATCGCGTTTAATGGCGACGACCGCAGCGGCCGTCTGAAATACACCGTCGATTTCGATAAAAAACAAGGTTACGGCAACATCAGCAGCATGGCTTCCCACAATAATGTCGACCTGCTTGCCGCAAGCATTGCCAATAACAACGGCAAAGCCGCCATCAGCGGTAAAACCAGTTTGAACGGTATTGAAAACGGCCGTTACGATTTGAAACTCTTCGGCCCGCAGGCTGAAGAAATTGCCGGTAAGGCGCAAATCAAAGTTGGCGATTCCACCAAAGAAATCGGTTTGGCCGGTAAGAAAGAATAGGAAAAAGGCCGTCTGAAAGGTTCAGACGGCCTTGTTATTATCCAAAAAAGCAACGGCCCAAACCGTTGCTTTTTTCATGGCAACCTAAATTACAGGCTGCCCAAGATAATGCGCAATACGCGGCGCAAAGGTTCGGCAGCACCCCACAAGAGTTGGTCGCCGACAGTGAACGCGCTGATGTATTCGCCGCCCATCTCCAGTTTGCGGATACGGCCGACGGGAACAGACAGCGTGCCGGTAACTTTGGCGGGCGTCAGCTCGTGGATGCTGGCTTCTTTTTCGTTGGGGATGACTTTCACCCAGTCGTTCGCGCCTGCCAAAATCGCTTCGATTTCAGAAACAGGCAGGTCTTTTTTCAGCTTCAGGGTAATGGCTTGGCTGTGGCAGCGCATAGAGCCGATGCGGACGCACAAGCCGTCGATTACGGTCGGATTGTCGCTACGACCGAGGATTTTGTTGGTTTCCACGCCGCCCTTCCATTCTTCTTTGGACTGGCCGTTGCCCAAGTCCACGTCAATCCACGGAATCAGGCTGCCGGCGAGCGGTACGCCGAAGTTGGCTTTCGGATAGTCTTCGCTGCGCAGGAAATCGGACACTTTGCGGTCGATGTCGAGAATCGCACTGGAAGGGTCGGCAAGTTCGTCCGCCACTTGGGCGTGAATCGCGCCCATACCGCTGATGAGTTCGCGCATGTTTTTCGCACCCGCGCCGGAAGCGGCTTGGTAGGTCATGCTGGTTGCCCATTCGACCAAATCGTTTTGGAACAGGCCGCCCAAAGCCATCAGCATCAGGGAAACGGTACAGTTGCCGCCGATGTAGTTTTTCACGCCGTTTTTGAGGCCGTTGTCGATGACGTTGCGGTTGACCGGGTCGAGGACGATAATCGCGTCGTCTTTCATGCGCAGGGAAGAAGCCGCGTCAACCCAGTAGCCGTTCCAGCCGCTGTCGCGCAGGGGTTGGAACACGGATTTGGTGTAATCGCCGCCTTGGCAGGTTACGATGATATCCATTTTTGCCAATTCGGCAACATCGTTGGCATCCAACAATGTTTTGGCCGCCTGATCGAAATCAGGTGCGGCGCCGCCGACGTTGGAAGTAGTAAAGAAAAACGCTTCGGGAATGTGGGCGAAGTCGTTTTCTTCTTTCATACGCTGCATCAAAACAGAGCCGACCATACCGCGCCAGCCGACAAAACCTACTTTCATGTGTTACTCCTTACAAAGAAAATCCGGATAAGTTTATAGTGCATTAACAAAAATCGGAACGGCATCGCCTGCCGCTTTGTTCAGATTTTTGTTAACCCACTATAAAAAAGGGGAAAACAAACGTTTTAACGCCGTCTGCGGAAAATGTAAAGGTTTTTATCGAAAATTTTTAGCATGATGGGAAAATAGGTTAAGATGGCAATGAAATTGCATTTCATTAATGGTACAGAGGAAGATTAAATGAGCGAAATCAATTTGTCGGATTTGCCTCAAACAGAAATAGTAGATGTCCATATTGCTTCAGTATGGTCACGGGTCGCGGCATATTTGTTGAATTATTTATTTAATGTAATTATTTTTTTACCCTATTACTATATTTTATATACTGAGACAGCAGCAATTGCCAAGCAGAAAAATATTGCTTTTACACAAGAGCTTATAATAAGTGTCAGCGAGCGGGCCGATATGACACAGATGCTAGGATTGACCTCTATCGTATATTTAATTGTCGGTATTGTTCAGCTTTATTACATGAGCCGCTATGGTCAATCCTTGGGTAAAAAGATCATGCGTATCCGAGTATTGAAAAGCAATGGCAGCAATCCGGGTTTTCTTGGTACGGTATTGGTACGAGAAGTTGCATGGGGCTTAATTGTACTTGCCATTGTGTTTGCTGCATACTTTGTATTAAAAGGAAACATTTTAATTTATTCACTACTGATTACACTGATCAACTTCATCATGCTCTTCTCGGTCAAACGCGACCGCCGCACGCTCTACGATATGCTGGCCGATACGGTTGTCGTCCAACTGCCGTCGCGCCGATAAATCTCTTTTTTGTGTTAAAATCAGCACTTTCCAACATAGGCCGTCTGAAAAATCGCTTTCAGACGGCCTTTCGACACGCTATTGATTCCATGAAAAAACATTTGTACCGCATTACGCTCGTCAGCATTGCCGCAGCCATTCTTGCCGCCTGTCCGAGCAAAAGCATTAAAAACCTCCCCGAAACCGACACCAGCGTTATCAAAGGCCCCGACCGCCCCACCGGTACGCCCGATCCCGTCGGTACGACAGTGAGCGGGGGAGGAGCAAACTACACCGTAGTTTCCTACAACGAATTGCCACACTGGGACCTCCAACACTTTACCAAAAGCCTGCAGTCTTTCCGTTTAGGCTGTGAAAAACTTAAAAACCGCCAAGGCTGGCAGGACGTTTGTATCCAGGCCATGCAAACGCCGGTGCACCATTTCCAAGCCAAGCACTTTTTCGAGCGCTATTTCACCGCATGGCGCGTCGATAACGGCGGCAATCCTGCCGGCACCATTACCGGCTATTACGAACCGGTCCTGCACGGCGACGACAAATCCACGAGCCAATCCCGTTTCCCTATTTACGGCATTCCGAACGATTTTGTTTCCGTTCCGCTGGCTGCAAACTTGAGGGGCAGCAAAGCCACCGTCCGCATCCGTCAAACCGGCCCAAACAGCGGCGTCATCGACAACAGCGGCACATACACGGCCGATTTGTCCAGATTCCCGATTACAGCACGCAGCACCGCGCTGAAAGGCCGTTTTGAAGGCAGCCGCTTCGTTCCTTACTACACCCGCAGCCAAATCAACGGCGGCGCGCTTAACGGCAAAGCGCCGATTTTGGGTTATGCAGATGATCCGGTCGAACTTTTCTTTATGCACATTCAGGGTTCAGGCCGTCTGAAAACCCCGTCCGGCAAATACATCCGTGTCGGATTTGCCGATAAAAACGAGCATCCGTATGTTTCCATCGGCCGCTATATGGCGGACAAAGGCTATCTGCCGCTGGGTCAGACCAGCATGCAGGGCATTAAGGCCTATATGAAGCAAAACCCCGGCCGCCTTGCCGAAGTTTTGGGACAAAATCCAAGCTACGTCTTCTTCCGCGAGCTGACCGGCAGCGGCGATTCCGGCCCGGTGGGCGCATTGGGTACGCCGTTGATGGGCGAATACGCCGGTGCCATCGACCGCCACTACATCACGCTTGGCGCACCATTATTTGTCGCCACTGCCCATCCGATTACCAAAAAAGCCCTCAACCGCCTGATTATGGCGCAAGACACCGGCAGCGCGATTAAAGGCGCAGTCCGTGTGGATTATTTCTGGGGCTATGGCGACGAGGCAGGCGAAGTGGCCGGCAAAATGAAAACCACCGGCTATGTATGGCAGCTTTTGCCCAACGGCATGAAACCGGAATACCGCCCATAAACAGCGGTTTTAAAAAAGGCCGTCTGAAACCAAGATTCAGGTTTCAGACGGCCTTTTTATTTCGATAAAAATGCGGCAGGTTTTAAAAACCTGCCGCGGTATGGGGACATACAGCTCGGACGGTAAGCCGGGTTCTGTCGCGGACAGTCATTCCTCTAGGCACATCATTGCTGGTGTGCTCAAGCAACCTACCCGAACGCTCGGCGAGCAGCGTCATCGCGTTCTGTTTGGTCTTGCTCCGAATGGGGTTTAGCCTGCTGCGCTTTGTTACCAAATGCACGGTGCGCTCTTACCGCACCTTTTCACCCTTACCTGTTTTGCCCGAAGGCAATCATCGGCGGTATTGCTTTCTGTTCCACTTTCCGTCGCGTTGCCGCGCCCGGCCGTTAGCCGGCATTCTGCTCTGTGGAGCCCGGACTTTCCTCCCCGTATGCCTTACGCGATACGCGGCGACTGTCTGTCCGACCTGTATGAGGTGCGGATTATAACACAGCCGCCATAGGGTTCAGACGGCCTAAATATTTATTTTTTCTTTTTAAATGCTATTTCGGTCAAACCCAATTCCTGTGCTTTTTTGCGGACTGCGGATTCGGGCATTTCGCGTGCCAGGCGGCTGGTGCAGTATTCGGTCATGGTGGTGGCGCAGGCTTTGAAGTTGCCGGTAAAGTCGCTGGCGGCACTCAAAAACGGGATGAGGCGGCCGGCCATGATTTCTTCGGCCGGTGCGTCTGTTTGGGCGGATACGCGTCCGGACTCGACCGCCGAGAAGATTTGTTCGGTAAAGCGTCGGGCGAAGTTTTCTTCTGTTTGGCAGTCTTGGAATGCGGTGTTTTCATGTTGGCAGACAAGGGTAACTTCGCCTTCTGCTTCTTGCAGCGGTTCGGCCAAATCGAGTTTGAGGGTTTGCTTGTCGGTTTGCAGCCAGGCGGTGCGGCCTTGGGTTTTGATGATTTTGCCGTAAACGCCGATGGCATCGTTTTTAGGAATGTTTTTCTGTTCGGCAAGTTGCTGGGCCGAGAATAAGGGGGCTTGTTCGGCAAATGCGCCGCCGGTTTCGTGTTTGAAGTAGGCGGCGAGGTCTTGTTTGATGAGGGCTTGGGTCAGCAGTTTTTCGCCTTCGGTCAGGCGGTGTGCAAAGCCGTGTGTTTTGGGGGCGGATGCGGCATCCGTGGTCTTGGTGTCCGGTGTGCAGGCGCTCAGGAGTAAAAGCAGGGGAAGGATGTATTTCATGGTTGGTCTCTCAACAGGCCGTCTGAATATATGGTTTCAAACGGTCAGCATTGTTTATCGATAACGATAAACCCGACGGGGATAAACGGGATAGGCCGGGTAATTGCGGACGGGTTCGCTGTCTTGATAGATAACGGTCGTCCCGGGTGGGGCGTTGATGGTCACGGTTTTGTTGACAGTGGTTTGCGCGTGGACGGGCAGGTCTAAGACGGCGGTGCGCCCGTACGGAGTCTCGGTATAAACGCACGCGCTTAGAAGCAAGGCGGCACTCAGGACGGCGGTTTTCATGTTTCAGACGGCCTTATTTGAGCAGGTTTTTTAAGGCCAGGCGCACGCCTTCGCCGACTTCCGTGCCTTTGGGAATGCCTTTGGTGGCGGCTTTGGCTTCGCGCTCATTGTAGCCGAGGGCAAGCAGGGTGTTGATGATGTCTTGGCTTTCGTCGGCAACGGCATCAGGGGCAAACAGGCCGTCTGAAACGGTATGGGACACGAGTTTGCCGCGCAGTTCCAACACCATGCGTTCGGCGGTTTTTTTGCCGATACCGGGGGCGGAGGAGAGGCGTTTGACGTCTTCTTCGGCGACGGCTTGCGCCAGCTCGTCGGCATTCATGGCCGACAAAATGCCCAATGCGGTTTTGGCACCGATGCCGCTGACTTTGACCAGTTGGCGGAAGGTGGCGCGTTCCTCGGCCGAGGCAAAACCAAACAGCAAATGCGCGTCTTCGCGGACGACAAGCTGGGTGTAGAGATGGACGGTTTCGCCAACGGGAGGCAGGTTGTAGAAAGTCTGCATGGAAACATCGGCTTCATAACCGACGCCGTTAACGTCGATAACGACCTGCGGTGGATTTTTCTCAATCAATTTGCCTGTGAGCCTGCTGATCATGGTGTTCCCCTGTGATTAAAAAAGGCCGTCTGAAACCTTGCAATCGGGTTTCAGACGGCCTTGTATTGTATCAAACTTCAGCGCTAACGCGGACGAAATCAGATGGCGGACACCAGATTCAGATGACGGGCGCGTTCGCCTGCTTCGGCGGCACGTTCTTGGCTGCTGAACGGACCCATTTTGACAACGTATTCGTAGTTGCGTTTTTCCAGCATGACTTTGCTATCCGACGGCAGGCTTTGTGCGGCTTGGTTCAGATAAGCCTGCGCTTCGCGTTGGGTACCGAAGGATTTCAAATCAACAAAAAATTCTTTGTTGTTTGGGGAAACAATGGTTTGAGCGGCGGTTTGGCCGGGGATGACCTGCTCAACTTTGACGTTGGCCGTGCCTTGGTTGATAAAACCTAATTGTTGGGCGGCGGCTTTGGAAACATCGATGACGCGGTTGCCGTGGAAAGGGCCGCGGTCGTTGACGCGGACGATGACGCTTTTGCCGTTTTGCATATTGGTCACGCGTGCGTAGCTGGGAATAGGGAGGGTTTTGTGGGCGGCGGAGAGGGCGTTCATATTGTAACGCTCGCCGCTGGAAGTTTTACGGCCGTGGAATTGGTTGCCGTACCATGAGGCTTTGCCGGTTTGGCTGAAAGAGGAAACTTGGGTCAGCGGCGTGTAGCGTTTGCCGGCAACTTTGTAACTGCGGTTGGCAGAAGGATGCAGTTTTTCGACTCGGACCACGCTGTCGGCGACGGCGGCATTGATGGAAAGGACGCCGATGGTGGCGGCGGCTAAGGAAAGGAGGTTTTTTTTGGTAAAAGTCAAAACGGGTTCCGTTCTTGAGTTGATAACGCAGCGGTTTCAGACGGCCTGTTGTTATACGCCGCCGGCAAAACCGTTTTGTCGCCATGCTTCAAACAGAATAACGGCGACGGTATTGGAAAGATTCATGCTCCTGCTGCCGGGCATCATCGGCAGACGGATTTTTTGTCCGGCCGGCAGGCTGTCGAGAATCTCGGCAGGCAGGCCGCGTGTTTCGGGACCAAACAGCAACACGTCGCCTTCGCGGAAGGAAACTTCGTCGGGGCGGGTAGAGCCTTTGGTGGTCAGCGCGAAAATGCGGCGGCCTTCGAGTGCCTTGAGGCAGTCTTCGAAATTCTCATGTACCGTCAGTTTGGCAAACTCGTGATAATCCAAACCCGCGCGTTTCATTTTGGACGAATCCAGCGGAAACCCAAGCGGCTTGACCAAGTGCAAATCGGCACCGGTATTGGCGCACAGGCGGATGATATTGCCCGTATTGGGCGGGATTTCGGGTTGGTACAAAACTATGGTAAACATATAAATCAATCACTTATAGAGTGGCATAATGCCGAAATGTTCCATGGGTGTCAAAAACTTTAAGCTATTTTTTCATTGGCGGCCGCGCCAAAGACCAACAACAAATCCAGCCTGCGCCTGATTTTTTCAGCGTTTTCGCCAATTCGTCCAAAGTCGAACCGGTGGTGAAGACATCGTCAATTAACAGAATATTACACGCCTTCGGCAATTCGGCTTTGATTTTAAATGCATTCTTGATATTTCGCCGACGTTCGTCGCTTTTCAGCGTACTTTGCGGCTCGCCATGCCGTCTGAAAACCGCGTGGCGCGGCAGCAGCGTCCAGCCGTAGCGTTTTGCCAAAATATCCGTCAACGCCTCGCTTTGGTTGAATCCGCGCTTGAGCCGCCGCTCTTTGCTCAAAGGCATGGGTAGGACGAAATCGAAGTGTTCCGCCGCCAGCCAGTCCGGTGCGTTTTGGCACATCAAATCCGCCAACGGACGGCTCATGCCCAAGTCGGCCAAGTGTTTCAGCTCGCGTATCATGCTGCTGACGGGCGGTTCGTAATACAGCGAGGCCCACATTCTATCAAATGCGGGCGGCTTTTTCTGGCAACCGCCGCACACCGCCCCGCCCGCGACATGGCGGAAACACAAAGGACAGCTTTGTGCCGCGTTGATAAAATATTCCGTCAAATCGTTTGCGCAGCCTCGGCAAAGGCCGTCTGAAACGGAATCGTGGCATAATACGCAACGTCGCGCATTGAGCCGTTTCAAATTGCGCCACCAAGAAAGAACATTCATGCCACACTCCGCCAAAAAAGTTTATCTGATACACGGTTGGGCGGCGAACCGCCATGTATTCGACGATTTGATACCGCGCCTGCCTGCCGGTTGGGACGTCCGCGCGCTTGATTTGCCCGGACACGGCGATGCGCCTTTTACCGAACCGTTTGATATTGCCGCCGTTGCCGAAGCCTTCGCCGGACAAATCGATACGCCGGCACACATTCTCGGCTGGTCGCTGGGCGGACTGGTTGCCCTGTATCTGACCGCGCTTTATCCCGACAAAATCCAATCGCTCTGCCTGACGGCAAGTTTTGCCCGACTGACTGCCGACACGGATTATCCCGAAGGCTTGGCGCAACCTGCCTTGGGCAAGATGGTCGGCGCATTCCAGCAGGATTATGCCAAACATATTAAACAGTTTCTACAACTGCAACTGCTGCACACGCCCCATTCCGGCGAAATCTTAAACCGGGTGCTGCCCGATTTGGCGCGCTGCGGTACGCCTTCCGCCTTACAGGCCGCACTTGAAGCGGTCAACCATGCCGACGCGCGTCCGCTGTTGCCGCTGATTCAAACGCCGTCATTGCTGGTGTTTGGACAGAAAGACGCCATCACGCCGCCGCGCATGGGCGAATATTTACACCGCCATTTGAGCGACAGCGAGCTGGTCCTTATCGACAAAGCCGCACACGCGCCCTTTTTAAGCCATGCCGACGAATTTGCCGAAATCTACCGCAATTTTGTCGAAAAGGCCGTCTGAAACAGCCTTAAACCATAAAAACATTGTCGGGCAAAGCCCGCTGACACGACCCACCATGACCGAACAAGACAAACGCTGGCAAATTCACCGCCATCTCGCCCAAGACACCGACGAGCGCCTGCAGCTGGTCCGCAATGCACCCAAACGCATCATGCTGATTGGTGCCGATGCCGACATCAGCCGCAGCCTGCTGGCCGCGCGTTATCCCGACGCCGTGTTTGAAGAATACGATCCGAATGCCGAATTTTTGAAAACCGCCGCCGCCGCGCGCAAAGGCGGTTTTTGGCAGAAGCTGACCGGCAAAACCATTCCGCAACATTGCCAAGCCCTGACCGCGCCGCTGCTCGAAGCATCCGCCGATATGTTGTGGGCCAACCTCAGCCTCAGCCGCGCCGACGATATTTTGCCGGTATTGAAAAACTGGGCCGCTGCTTTGAAAACCGACGGATTATTGTTTTTCACGCACTTTGGCCGCGATAGCCTGACCGAGCTGACAGGCCGTCTGAACCATGAAGGCATCGAATGCGAAGCGCCCACGCTGATTGATATGCACGACTTGGGCGATATGCTCGCCGACAACGGCTTTTACGATCCGGTAACCGACACGGCCAAGCTTGAGTTGAGCTATAAAAAAGCCGGGACGTTTTGGCAGGATATGGAAACCTTGGGATTGTGGAATGCGTTGAAGTTCAGCAATCCGCAAGCAGCCAAGGAATGTGTAGATAAGATTTTTGCCGACGAAGGCCGTCTGAACATCACGCTTGAAACCGTGTACGGCCATGCCGTGAAAAAATTGGTGTTGCCTCAAGGGGAGAATGTGGTGCAGTTTTTCCCGAAACGGCAGGGCTAGTTTGGCGGTTGTACCGGTAGGGTTGACACCGCGATTGCATATTGTGAAATGCGGTTTGGCGTTTGTATCGATTGCCTGCGCTGTTTAATATGTATGAAAAAGGCCGTCTGAAAAGTTTTCAGACGGCCTTTTGTTTGATTCCAAATTAAGCCTGTTTGGCAGCCCATTCGGCCGGAGTGGCGGCAACGGAAATCGACAGCGCATGCAATTCGTTGCTTTCGAGTTGTGGCTTGAGGCCGTCTTTAATCAGGCGGTGGCGGGCGAGGCGGGCTTTGCCTTCAAATGAGGAGGAAACGATTACGGCGAAGAAGTGATGGCCGTCGCCTTCGACTTCGACGTGTTCGCAAGGGGTAACGCCTTCAATCAGGGTTTTGACTTGTTCGGGTAAAAGCATGGGGGTTCCTTGGGAAATGGTTTGCTTGTAAAAGAGGGCATTATACCGAATCTTGATAAAAACAGGCCGTCTGAAAAACCAAACTTCGGATTTCAGACGGCCTCGGTCTTTTGAAGCGTCAAATGCTTATTCGTACACTTTCAGCAGCTCGACTTCAAAAATCAAAGTCGCGTGCGGAGGAATCACGCCGCCGGCACCGTGTGCGCCGTAGCCCATTTCGGAAGGAATGGTCAGCTTGCGTTTGCCGCCTTCTTTCATGCCGCCGAAGCCTTCGTCCCAACCTTTAATCACTTGGCCGACGCCCAGGGTGATGGTCAGCGGTTGACGGCGGTCGAGGCTGGAGTCGAATTTGGTGCCGTCTTCCAGCCAGCCGGTGTAATGTACGGTGATTTCTTTGCCTTTGACGGCTTCTTTGCCGTGGCCTTCTTGCAAGTCTTCAATAATCAGGCTCATGATGTTCCTTTCGGATGTATGGTGAAAATCGGCTCAAGATTACCATATTGTGCGCAATCGTGAAACAAAGCCGCCCATATGGCCGGCAACAAAAAGGCCGTCTGAAACGGATTTTCAGACGGCCTTGTTTTATGCTAACCCTTATTTGTTGTCAGGTTGGGATTTGACATCGTGGGAGACGGGCAGCTCAGGCATGGTTCGGGCAGACTCCGGAACATTGCCGGAGAGGGCTTTCAAGAAGGCAACGATGTTTTCAGTGTCTTCCGGAGCCAGAGTTTTACCCAATTGCGCTTTCGCCATGATGTTGACGGCTTTATCCAGTTCCCAAACGCTGCCGTTGTGGAAGTATGGGTAGGTGCGTTCGACATTTCTCAAGCCGGGAACGCGGAAGAAGAATTCGTCTTCAGCTTTTTTGGTTACGTCCGCACGGCCTTTGTCGTGTTTAGGATCGTCGATGTGTTTCCAGTAAGGACCATCCACCAAACCGAATTTTTGGAACATGGCACCGCCCAAGTTGACGCCGTTGTGACAAGCGATACAGCCGTTGTCCATAAATGCGCGTACGCCTTTGCGTTCTTGTTCGCTCAGGGCAGATACGTTGCCTTTCAGGTAGTCGTCCCAACGGGTCGGGGTCAGCAGGGTACGTTCAAACGCGCCCAATGCGGTGGTGATGTTTTTGAAGGAAACCGCGCCGTCTTCAGGGAATGCGGCTTTGAATTTCTCTTGGTATTCAGGAATACCGGCGATTTTGGCGGCGGCATCGGCTTCGGTCGCGTTGGCCATTTCAACTGGGTTGAGCAATGGACCGCCGGCTTGTTCTTCCACATCGGCGGCACGGCCGTCCCAGAATTGGCTGCCCAACAAGGCGGCATTCAGGGCAGTCGGGGAGTTACGGCCGCCGAATTGGCTTTTGTGGCCCGCGCTGGTCGGCATGTTGTCCACGCCGGCAGTTGCCAAGTTGTGGCAAGAGTTACAGCTGACGGTGTTGCCTTTGGACAGGCGGTTTTCGTATCAAAGTTGTTGGCCGAGTTTGACCTGCTCTTCGGTAAACGGACGAACTTTTTGCATTTCGGCTAAGTCAGGCAAAGGTTTGAACGTAGCTTGCGCGCGTTCCAACAGGGTTTTGTCTTCGGCAGAAATATCGGCGGAATTTTGAGGGGCCGAAACGGCGGCGGTGCTTGCGGCAGTATCGGCAGCACTTGCGGCAGAAGCCGCTTGAGGAGTTTCAGTAGTTTGTGCAGTTTTCTCACCGCAGGCGGTCAACGCGGCAGAAACGGCCAAGGCCAGAACGATTTGGTGGAGTTTCAAACGTGGCATAGGAGGTTCCTTTATTATGCATTTGTTATGTAATGGTTTGCTGGTTGCGACAGCAGTATTTGAACTATATGAGATAAGTTGCTTTTGATTCTTGCTGTAAATCAACCTTTTATTTTTGATAAATTTTGAAAATATAACCGATAGAGAATTTTATACTATGAAACTTTTTTATTGTTTTTTTACAATTAGTTAATGTTTTTAAGGCCGTCTGAAAAAACAAAATTCAGACGGCCTTTTAGTTTTTATTGATTACGTTCGTTATTTTATTTTAAAAAATCTTAATAATTATAGGATTATTAAAAAATGAAAATAATTTGCGTTATTAAGCGTAAAGCGTTATAAATGCGTTAACAAATGAACGTTTCACTTTAGAGTTTTTTATGCTGATTGCTTTTTTGATTATGCTGCGCGAGGGCATCGAAGCCGCCCTGATCGTCGGCATTGTTGCCAGTTTTTTAAAACAGTCGGGACACAGCGAGCTGATGCCGAAGGTTTGGCTGGGCGTGTTTTTGGCTGCGGCCATGTGTTTGGGTATCGGTTACGGCATTCATTCCGTTACGGGCGAGATTCCGCAAAAAGAACAGGAATTGGTGGTCGGCGTCATCGGCCTGGTGGCCGTGGCGATGCTGACGTACATGATTTTGTGGATGAAGAAGGCCGCGCGTTCGATGAAACAGCATCTTCAGGATTCTGTTCAGACGGCCTTGAACCACGGCAGCGGCCAGGGCTGGGCCTTGGTCGGCATGGCGTTTTTGGCCGTGGCGCGCGAAGGTTTGGAAAGCGTGTTTTTCCTGCTTGCCGTGTTCCAGCAAAGCCCGACGTGGTCTATGCCGATAGGCGCGGTATTGGGGCTGCTGGCGGCGGTTGTCATCGGTACGCTGATTTATCAGGGCGGTATGCGCCTGAACTTGGCGAAGTTTTTCCGTTGGACGGGCGCGTTTTTGATTGTGGTGGCGGCCGGTCTGTTGGCCGGTTCGTTTCGTGCGCTGCATGAGGCTGGCGTATGGAATGCGATGCAGGACATCGCTTTCGACACCTCGAAATATTTGCATGAAGACAGCCCTTTAGGCGTGCTGCTCGGCGGTTTCTTCGGCTATACCGACCATCCGACCGAAGGCGAAGTCCTGATTTGGCTGCTGTATCTGGTTCCCGTCATGATTTGGTTTTTGCGCGGCAGCGCTCCGGCAAAAACGTTAACTAAATTAACTAAATAAGAAGGAAGTAAAATGAAAAAATTCAATCTGACTGCTTTGTCTGTAATGCTGGCTCTGGGTTTGACTGCGTGTCAGCCGCCTGAAGCCGAAAAAGCCGCGCCTGCCGCTTCAGGTGCATCCGCTGCCGCCAATGCCGACGGTTCGGTCAATATCGGTGTGAACGATACTGCCTGCGAACCGATGGAATTGACCGTCCCCAGCGGCCAAGTCGTGTTCAACATCAAAAACGACAGCGGCCGCAAGCTGGAATGGGAAATCCTGAAAGGCGTGATGGTGGTGGACGAGCGTGAAAACATCGCCCCGGGTTTATCCGACAAAATGACCGTTACCCTGCTGCCGGGCGAATACGAAATGACTTGCGGCCTGTTGACCAATCCGCGCGGTAAGCTGATTGTTACCGACAGCGGCTTCAAAGACACTGCCAACGAAGCCGATTTGGAAAAACTGGCGCAACCTTTGGCCGACTATAAAGCTTACGTTCAAGGCGAGGTTAAAGAGCTGGTGGCGAAAACCAAAACCTTTACCGAAGCCGTTAAAGCCGGCGACATTGAAAAGGCCAAATCCCTGTTTGCCGCCACCCGCGTCCATTACGAACGCATCGAACCGATTGCCGAGCTTTTCAGCGAACTCGACCCCGTCATCGATGCGCGTGAAGACGACTTCAAAGACGGCGCGAAAGATGCCGGGTTTACTGGGTTCCACCGTATCGAACACGCCCTTTGGGTAGAAAAAGACGTATCCGGCGTGAAGGAAATTGCAGCGAAACTGATGACCGATGTCGAAGCACTGCAAAAAGAAATCGACGCATTGGCGTTTCCTCCGGGTAAGGTGGTCGGCGGCGCGTCCGAACTGATTGAAGAAGTGGCCGGCAGCAAAATCAGCGGCGAAGAAGACCGTTACAGCCATACCGACTTGAGCGACTTCCAAGCTAATGTGGAAGGCTCCAAAAAAATCGTTGATTTGTTCCGTCCGCTGATCGAAGCCAAAGACAAAGCGTTGTTGGAAAAAACCGATGCCAACTTCAAACAGGTTGAAGACATTTTGGCGAAATACAAAACCCCGAACGGTTTCGAGCTGTACGACAAATTGAGCGAAGAAGACCGCAAAGCCCTGCAGGCGCCGATTAATGCCTTGGCAGAAGATTTGGCCAAACTGCGCGGCATTTTGGGTTTGAAATAAGATAACGCGTTTTCAGGCGGCCTTTGGATATTGAAAGGCCGTCTGAATCTTATTGTCTCCCACACAAAATATGCTTGAAAACCAACCTTACTTCACACGATTGCAATCTTTCCGTTCCCTGCCAAGGAGCAGACCATGAGCCAAAACAAACAACCGGCACAACCCGAAAAACGAACCCTTTTCAAAACTGCCCTTGCCGCCGGCGCTATCGGCGTTGCCGGTTATTTTGCCGGTAAAAAACAAGGCGAGGCTGCCGCCGAAACCCAAAACAACCAACATTCCGAGCTGGCCTATCCGTGTTATGGCGAGCATCAGGCAGGCATCGTCACGCCACACCAGCTCTTCGGCATCATGTGTGCCTTTGACGTTACCGCCAAAGACGCCAAACAACTTGAGAACCTGTTCCGCGCCCTGACCGCCCGCATCGAATTCCTCACCCAAGGCGGCGAATACCAAGACGGCGACGACAAGCTCCCGCCTGCAGGCAGCGGCATCCTCGGCAAACAATTCCGCCCCGACGGACTGACAGTTACCGTCGGTGTCGGCAGCAGCCTCTTTGACGACCGCTTCGGCCTCAAAGACAAAAAGCCGAAACACCTGCAGGAAATGCGCGACTTCCCCAACGACAAACTCCAAAAATCTTGGTGCGACGGCGACCTCAGCCTGCAAATTTGCGCATTCTCCCCCGAAACCTGCCAAGCCGCCCTGCGCGACATCATCAAAAATACCGCCCAGTTTGCCGTCATCCGCTGGAGCATAGACGGTTGGCTCCCTAAAGCCGAACCCGGCGCCATTGCCGCGCGCAACCTTTTAGGTTTCCGCGACGGCTCCGGCAATCCCAAAGTCGAAGATCCCAAAGTCGCCGATCAAGTCCTGTGGACAGGCGTTGCCGCCAACAGCTTGGACGAACCGGCATGGACGAAAAACGGCAGCTATCAGGCCGTCCGCCTCATCCGCCACTTTGTCGAGTTTTGGGACCGCACCCCGATGCAGGAACAAACCGATATTTTCGGCCGGCGCAAATACAGCGGCGCGCCCATGGACGGTAAAAAAGAGGGCGACACCGCCGATTTCGCCAAAGACCCCGACGGCAAAATCACGCCCAAAGACAGCCATATGCGCCTTGCCAATCCGCGCGATCCGGAGTTCATGAAAAAACACCTGCTCTACCGCCGCGCCTTCAACTACTCGCGCGGCCTCGCCGCCAACGGCCAGCTCGACGTCGGCCTGATTTTCATCTGCTATCAGGCCAACCTGGCCGACGGCTTCATCTTCGTGCAAAACCTGCTTAACGGCGAGCCGCTGGAGGAATACATCAGCCCGTTTGGCGGCGGCTATTTCTTCGTCCTGCCGGGTGTCGAAAAAGGCAGCTTCCTCGGCAAAGAGCTTTTGGGCGTATAAATCCGCCGATGGTTTGAATAGATAATAAAAAGGCCGTCTGAAACCTGATTTCCAGATTTCAGACGGCCTGTGTTTTTTCTATCAAACCAAATGTTCCGCCAAGAAAGCCAATGCGTATTCGACGGCTTGCGCCCTTACTGCTTCGCGGTCGCCTGTGAAAAGCGCGGTTTGCTCAAACGAACCTTCGGGCGTGGCCAGGCCGAACCAGACTGTACCGACCGGTTTGGCCGCGCTGCCGCCGCTAGGGCCGGCGATGCCGGAAATACTCAAGGCGTAATCTGCCTGCGCCACGGCTTTTGCGCCGCGTGCCATTTCATAGACGGTTTCGCGGCTGACCGCGCCGTGTTTCAGCAAGGTATCGGGCATGACGCCGAGGCGGTCTTGTTTGGCTTGGTTGCTGTATGTGACGAAGCTTTGGTGAAACCATTGCGAGCTACCGGAGAGGGAGGTCAGCGCACCGGCAAGCAGACCGCCGGTGCAGGACTCGGCGCAGGTAACGGTTTGACGGCGGCTGGTCAGGTGTTCGGCGATGGTTTGCAGATGGGACATGGCGGCTCCTTATGGAAAAGGGTGGAATGGGGCGGGCGTTTGACCCGCCGGGTTTCAGACGGCCTGAAAGCTGAAATCAGTCTTTCGGCTGAATGAGGTGGACATCACATTGTGGGAATGGGATGTTGATGTTGGTGGCACGCAGGTTTTCAACCACTTGCTCGTTCAGGGCGAATCGGAATGGGCCGAGATTTTCTTCTTGCGTCCACGCCCAAAGGGTAATTTCGATGGCGCTGTCGCCAAGGTTGGTAATGTATACGACGGCAGGTCGTTCTTCGGTTTGAACACACAATGGATGCTCGGTTGCCGCTCTCAATACGGCGGCTTTGGCGGCTTTCAAGTCGCAGGCGTAGTCGACGCCGACAACGACTTGGGCGCGGCACAGGGGCAGGGAGGAGCGGTTGGTGATGCTGTTGGTCATGACCACGCTGTTGGGCAGGACGACTTCTTCGTTGTCCGGCGTACTCAAAGAGGTCTGCACCATTTTGATTTCGCGGACGATACCTTCAAAACCGTTGACACGGATAAAGTCGCCGACTTTAAATGGGCGGAACAGGATAATCAGCGCGCCGGCGGCGAAGTTGGACAGTTGGTCTTTCAAAGACAAAGCCACGGCCAAGCCTGCGCCACCGATCAGGGCGGTCACGGAAGTGGTCGGGATACCGAGTTTGCCCAGTGCGGCGATGATGACGAGGATCAGCAGGCCGATGTTGGCGACGTTGCCGAGGAAGCTGACCAGTGTTTTATCGACTTTGGCGCGAGTCAGCGCGGCTTTCATCAGTGTCACCACGCGCGTGGCGACCCAGCGGCCGATAAAGAAGATGGCCAAGGCGGCCAGCAGGTTGGTACCGAAAGACATGCCGGTTTGGGCGAGTTGTTCCCAGCCGGAAAACGAAGAGAGGACTTGAAGATCGAAATTCATAATTGTGTGTGCGTGTGAAGTTGTTTAAAAGGTTATTGTAAAACAAGGCCGTCTGGAAAACTAATGATTTGTTTTTTCAGACGGCCTTGATGTGTTTTTAAGTTTTTCGGTTTAACGTAAAACGGTTTTGCTCCAACGGCTCACCCATTGTTTTTGCTTGGTGTTGATGTCGGCGCGATTGGGGGAATCGCTGTGTTGCGGGGTTTGGGCAAACTCGAATACTTTGGGCAGCGGCGTGTTTTTGACTGCCGGATAGACCCACATTTCGGCAGGCAGGGCTTTTTGCACTTCGCCGCTTTGCAGCCAGCTCACCAGTTTGGCCGCCAGCTCGGGCTGTTTTGCGCCTTTCAAAACGGCCGCGCCTTCAACTTGGCGGAATGTGCCGCCTTTGAGGAAGAGGTTGCCGGTGGGCGGAGTGCTGTATTTGCCTTTGGAGTAGTGGACTTCGGCAGCCGGGCTGGTGGCATAGCTGACCACGAGGGGATAAGCGCCGCCGTTTTGGGTGAAGTCGGTGTAGTAGGCTTCGCTCCAGCCTTTGGCGACTTTTACGCCGTTTTGGCGCATTTGCGCCCACCATTTGAACGCGCCTTCCTCACCCATGCCGCCGATGTTGGCCAAGAGGAAGGAGAGGCCGGGTGATGATGTGGCGGGAGACGGGGTTACCAGAAGGTTTTTATATTCCGGTTTGGTCAAATCTTGCAGGGTTTGCGGCAGGGGCAGTTTTTTCTGTTCAAACCATTTTTTGTCGTAGTTGATGGCGACATAGGCGTAATCGACGGCCAGTGCATCGGGCAGGGAAGCGGTTACGGGCGCGGATTTGGGTTGGTTGGCAGCGAGGATGCCGGCGGCTTTGGCTTTGCCGATGTTGGCGTTGTCCAAACCGTAAACCGCATCGGCAATCGGGTTGGCCTTGCTCAAAATCAGCTTGTTGAGCATTTCGTTGCCGCTGCCTGCCTTGATGACGGACACTTTGGCATCGTTGGCTTTTTCAAATTGCGCGATGACGGATGGGGGCAGGCTGAAGGATTTGTGCACGGCCAAACGCACTTCGGTTTGTGCGTACAGGTTTGCCGAAGCCAACAACAGGGCCACGGCGGACAATTTCAGTTTCATTCTCTTTCCTTTCTACGAGTAAAATACGAAATATCATAACAAAATCTGCATATCAAGGCACGATATGAATCATTCTCCCGTTTGGCTGTTTGACCTCGACAACACTTTGCACAATGCCGAAGCAGGCATTTTCTACATTATCAACCGTGCCATGACCGAATACATAGCAGGCCGTCTGAAACTTTCCGAAGAAGCCGCATCCCACCTGCGCCAAGATTATTGGCACCGATACGGCGCGACGCTTGCCGGTTTGCAAATCCACCATCCCGAAGTCGATATCGATGAATTTTTGCGTGAAAGTCACCCGCTTAAGCAAATTTTGGCAAAGGTGGAGGGTATGGATGGAACTGATGACGTTTTAGGCCGTCTGAAAGGGCGAAAAGCCGTATTTTCCAACGGGCCTTCGTTTTATGTCCGCGCATTGGTTGAAGCATTGGGCTTGGAAGCGCATTTTGACGGCTTGTTCGGCACGGACGACTTCGGCCTGCTCTACAAACCCAATCCGCAAGCCTATCTCAACGTCTGCCGCCTGTTGGGCGTCAAACCCGAACAGTGCATTATGGTGGACGACAGCGCCGACAATCTGCACCAAGCCAAAGCCTTGGGCATGAAGACCGTTTGGTACGGCGAAAAAGCCCATCCGCTGCCATTTGCCGACGGCATAGCGAAAGATATGCAGGGCTTGCTTGATTTTGCACAAAACCTGCCATGAAATTTTTAAAAATCAAGTACAATACACGGTATTGCCGACATTTAAAAACAAGGACAACATCATGCGTAAACTCGCTTTAATCCTGACCGCCGCCGCCGTTTTGGCCGGTTGCTCTTGGGAAACCTACACCACCGAATCCGGCCGTACCGCCGTACGCCAAAAATATGCTACCGGCACGCCTATCGTTTATCAGGACGGTACTTATTCTAAAAACATGAATTACAACCAATTCCGCCCAGAGCGCCGCGCCGTCCAATCCAATCAAGCGGAACACGCTGAACGCGGCCAAAACTGGCAAAAACCGCAATTTGCCAACCAACAGCCAGCAACCGAATAACAATATCCCCAAGGCCGTCTGAACTTTTCAGACGGCCTCAAACAACGACAACGGAAACCGTATCATGGCTCAGACAGCTTTAAATATCGTCATCCTCGCCGCCGGCAAAGGCACGCGCATGTACTCCAAAATGCCCAAAGTGCTGCACCGCATCGGCGGCCTTCCCATGGTTGAGCGCGTTATCGACACCGCCGCCTCCCTGAATCCCCAAAACATCTGCGTCGTCATCGGCCACGGCAAAGAGCAAGTCTTGAACACCGTCAAACGCGATGTCGTTTGGGTTGAACAAACCGAACAGCTCGGTACCGGCCACGCAGTCAAAACCGCCCTGCCGCACCTGTCTGCCGAAGGCCGCACGCTGGTGTTGTACGGCGATGTCCCCCTGATTGACGCCGCCACCCTCGAAACCCTGCTCGAATCCGCAGGCAACGAAGTCGGCCTGTTGACCGACGTGCCCAACGACCCGACAGGCTTGGGCCGCATCATCCGCGACAGCAACGGCAACGTAACCGCCATTGTCGAAGAAAAAGACGCTGATGCCGCCCAAAAAGCCGTAAAAGAAATCAATACCGGCATTTTGGTTTTGCCCAACGCCAAACTCGAAGCTTGGTTGAACAGCCTTTCCAGCAACAATGCCCAAGGCGAATACTATCTGACCGACCTCATCGCCAAAGCCGTTGCCGACGGTATTAAAGTTCATCCCGTCCAAGTGCGCGCCTCCCATCTGGCCGCCGGTGTGAACAACAAACTCCAACTGGCCGAACTCGAGCGCATTTTCCAAATCGAACAGGCGCAAGAATTGCTCAAAGCAGGCGTCACCCTGCGCGATCCGGCACGTTTTGATTTACGAGGCCGTCTGAAACACGGACAAGATGTCGTGATTGACGTCAACGTCGTCATCGAAGGCGAAGTCGAACTCGGCGACAACGTCGAAATCGGTGCCAACTGCGTGATCAAAAACGCCAAAATCGGTGCCAACACCAAAATCGCCCCATTCTCCCATTTTGAAGGTTGCGAAGTCGGCGAAAACAACCAAATCGGCCCATACGCCCGCCTGCGTCCGCAAGCCAAACTGGCCGACGACGTACACATCGGCAACTTCGTCGAAGTCAAAAACGCCACCATCGGCAACGGCACCAAAGCCAACCACCTCACCTACATCGGCGATGCCGAAATCGGCAGCAAAACCAACTTCGGCGCCGGCACGATTATTGCCAACTACGACGGCGTGAACAAACACAAAACCGTCATCGGCGACGAAGTGCGCATCGGTTCAAACTGCGTCTTAATCGCCCCCGTAACGTTGGGCAACAAAGTGACGACAGGCGCAGGCAGCGCAATTACCAAAAACGTCGAAGACGGCAAACTCGTCCTCGCCCGTTCACGCCAAACCGTCATCGAAGGCTGGGTGCGTCCGGAAAAAGGCGATAAGAAGTAAAGCCGGCCTTTTATTTATTTTCAGACGGCCTTGAGAAACAACAGGCCGTCTGAAGGTAAGAAAGATTTAATTTTCATAGGACGTATAATGGAAGAAAACACTGATATAGAACAAGCTCGAAGTTTGGTTATCGAGACATCTAGATTAATGGTTGCATATCGAGACAATAGTGAAAAACTTGTGAATGATGTTCGAAATGAGTTAGACAAATCTTTAATTGAACAACGTCGTATGCTTGTTCAAATGATTAGGGAGGAAGTAACAAAAGAAGTCTCTCAAACTGTTTATGCTTATGTAAAAGATATGGAAAAAGCACGTAATCAGATGGCAGATCAAGTTAGAGAGTTTAATGGCTACCTTCGGAAAGTACAGGAGGAAAATAATAAAATTTCTTCCCGTTCAGTATGGGTTACATCGCTAACATTGGCAACGTTGGTTATTGGGGGAATTGCATTGATTTGGTTTTATTCGGGAGTTATTCAGAGTAAGAAAATTGATGCAGATATGGTTACACGGATTAATCAAGCAGATATTGTCCGTTGCGGAAATGATTTATGCGCAAGGACAAGTAAAGCTGGAGAAAATGGGTATAGAGTTATTCATAAACGGTAAAAATAGTATCTATGGAGTAAGAAATGAAAAAGTATATTTCAATTTTTTTATTAATCCCATTGATGGCATGTGCTCGTCCATCATCTTTTTCTGGTACTTGGTCATATACTGATCAGGTTGAAGATACTGTGGGAGGGAAAGAATTGGTTCTCAAGCAGGAGGGTAATTCAGTTACAGGAGTATGGAATGAGGGAATTTCGACAGGTAGCGGGGGAAGTGGAAAATTAAAAGGATATGTGAAGGGAAATAAACTATTTTTAAGTTATTGTTCTGATGAGGGAAATAACTGGTATGAGTCTTGTCCTAGATACGATAGTAATGAAAGTTATTTTATTATAGATAATAATAAGATTATTGAATTTTATAAAAATAATAATAAAGAATATAAAAAGGGTAAAGAATTTATTTTGATTAAATAAGGATTTTTAAATCATGGTGTCAAATAATCAACAAAAAACATTAAGTAAAGAAGATTTTCAAACAATAGCTTATTTTGCAGTAGGTGTTTCTTCTGAATCAAAATTAAATGCTTATAAATTAGTTATAGCAGCAAATACTAAAAATGGGAAATTATATCCTGTTGGGAATAGTGGATATTCTATCGGAACAATACAAACCGATTTAGGACAGCATCCCGAAGTTGTAAAAGATTTAGTTGATGCATATCAAAAATGGGCTTTAGAGAAAAAACCCGAATGGAAACTTTCTGAAAAACAAGAAAAGGATATTATTCATGATTTAGGAAGGACAGGTAGAGAGATAGAAAAAGAAGATGGAAGACCGTTACCAGCTGAGTTTAAAGCTAGGTTTAATCAATTCTTCAGTAGTAAAGATGGAATTACTTGGGTTCATACTCGAGATGTAAATCAGATTAATAAGATTGAGAAAAATATTTTTACTCCTTTGCAAGAGACAGAGTTATATAAAAAATTGTCTTTTGATGACAAAATACAATTAGTAGCAGTAACTTCGAAACTTTACAATCAAAGTGAACGCAATGGGAGAACAGTATTACAAGAAATTAAAAATGGTAAATTTCATTCAGTTAATGAGGTAAATAATAGAATTGATAGTATTCTTAAGGACAAAAATGACTATATAGAAACTGGTAGAAAAGAGGCAGTATTAGGTGCAATTCTAATTTCTCAATTAAATAAAATGGGAAAAAATAATATTTTATCTGATGAGTGGGATAGTGTTAAAACGAATCCTCTTGAAAATCCTTCTAAATTAGAAGGAGATAAAAAAAATAGTCATGATGAAATTAGAAAATTGTTTAATGAGCCTGAGAAATCTATTAATAAAATTAAACGAGAAGAAGGTAAAAAAGTAAGTGCTCAGGTTTCTCGTGATGATTTTAGTGCGCTAATTGATAATCTTATAAGTGATAAAGATGGTTCATTTACTAAGCAAGTTATTGCCGATAACAAAAATATTGTTGCTGCTTTAGATGCAAAAGTTCAAGAAAAAATAATACAAGAACAACAAAATATGGCTCAAGAAGTACAACAGAAAGCAAATGAGCAAAGTTTCGGTGGTCGTTCCCTTGGATAATAATGACGTTGCAAACTGAAGTAATCCCCTATGCCGTCTGAAAGTCAGTGGCGTAGATTTTTTCAAACTTTTGATACTAAGGAACTTATATGTGCGGTATCGTAGGTGCTATTCGCGCCAATCACAATGTAGTCGATTTTCTGACCGACGGTCTCAAACGCCTTGAATACCGAGGCTATGATTCGTCGGGTATTGCCGTAAACATGGACGGCAAAATCAAACGCGTCCGCCGTGTCGGCCGCGTACAGCTGATGGAAGATGCAGCACGCGAAAAAGGCGTGTTCGGACACATCGGCATCGGCCATACCCGTTGGGCGACCCACGGCGGTGTAACCGAGCCTAACGCCCACCCCCACATTTCCGGCGGTATGATTGCGGTTGTCCACAACGGCATCATCGAAAATTTCGAAGCCGAACGCGAACGCCTGCAAGCTTTGGGTTATACCTTCGAATCACAAACCGATACCGAAGTCATCGCCCACAGCGTCAACCACGAATACACACAAAACGGCGGCAAACTGTTTGAAGCCGTCCAAGCTGCGACTGCCCGTTTCCACGGCGCATACGCCATTGCCGTTATCGCACAAGACAACCCTGAAGAAATGGTTGTTGCGCGCATGGGCTGCCCGCTGTTGGTAGCCTTGGGCGACCAGGAAACCTTCATCGCTTCCGACGTATCCGCCGTGATTGCCTTTACCCGCCGCATCGCCTACTTGGAAGACGGCGACATCGCCCTGCTGAACGCAAACGGTATCGAAAAACTGCTCGACAAAACCGGTGCGCAAACCGAACGCGCGGTTAAAGTATCCGAATTGTCTCTGGCTTCTTTGGAGTTGGGCCCATACAGCCACTTCATGCAAAAAGAAATCCACGAGCAACCCCGCGCCATCGCCGATACCGCCGAAGTCTTCTTGGACGGCGGTTTTGAACCTGAAAACTTCGGCGCGAATGCCCGCGAAGTGTTCGACGATATCCACAGCATCAAAATCCTTGCCTGCGGCACGTCCTACTATGCCGCGCTGACCGCCAAATACTGGCTCGAATCCATCGCCAAAGTGCCGACCGACGTGGAAATCGCCAGCGAATACCGCTACCGCGACGTGATTGCCGATCCGAAACAATTGGTCATCACCATTTCCCAATCCGGCGAAACCCTGGACACCATGGAAGCCTTGAAATACGCGCAATCCTTGGGACACAAACACAGCCTGTCTATCTGCAACGTCATGGAATCCGCCTTGCCGCGTGAAAGCGAATTGGTACTGTACACACGCGCCGGCGCAGAAATCGGCGTTGCCTCTACCAAAGCGTTCACAACCCAACTGGTTGTCCTGTTCGGCCTGGCCGTTACCTTGGGCAAACAGCGCGGCCTGGTTTCTGACGAACAAGCGCGTGAATACGTTGAGGAACTGCGCCAACTGCCGGGCAGCATTCAGCACGTTCTCAACCTTGAGCCGCAAATCGCCGCTTGGGCGCAAAAATTTGCCAAGAAAACCAGCGCACTGTTTTTAGGTCGTGGCATCCACTTCCCGATTGCCCTCGAAGGCGCGTTGAAGCTGAAAGAGATTACCTATATCCACGCCGAAGCGTATCCTGCGGGTGAGCTGAAACACGGCCCGTTGGCCTTGGTGGACGAGAACATGCCCGTTGTCGTGATTGCCCCGAACGACAGCCTGCTGGACAAAGTGAAAGCCAACATGCAGGAAGTCGGCGCACGCGGCGGCGAACTCTTTGTCTTCGCCGACCTCGACAGCAACTTCAACGCCACCGAAGGCGTGCACGTCATCCGCGCCCCACGCCACGTCGGCGTACTCTCGCCGATCGTGCACACCATCCCCGTGCAACTCCTATCTTACCACGCCGCCCTCGCACGCGGTACAGACGTGGACAAACCGCGTAACCTGGCTAAATCGGTAACGGTTGAGTAAGTAATAAACCGGTAAAAAAAGGCCGTCTGAAACTTGTTTCAAGGTTTCAGACGGCCTTTATGTTTTAAGAATCCGATTTATTTTTCGTATTCGGAAATGTATTGTGCGACAGCAGCTTCCGGGTTATTGGCCTGAATGATTTTAGGTGCTTCTTGATAGCCGCGTTTTTTCAGATTTCCTTCACGCAATTTGTTGCCTTGTAAGCCAAGTACAATGCCTACACCGAAGCCAAGTGCGCTGACAAGGCTTCCCATGGTCGGATTGTCACCGGCGATTAAATTCAAAATTATAAATACAACAAAGATTCCGATACCCAAACCCCATATTTTTTTCACGCATGCCCAGATGCCGCCAAAGAAAAATGCAGGCCAAGACCAACCTTGTTTGACAGCTTCATATTGACCTGTCGGATTTTTGAATATTTTGTAAGTTTTCATAAAATATATTCCTTTTACGATCAAAAATTGAAAAAACAAGTGATTGTATCACGATAACATAAACGATTTGAATAATTAAGAAAACAGGCCGTCTGAAAAATCTTTCAGACGGCCTGTTGTTTTAAAGCGTTTTATTCTGCACCGACAACGACGGTGTTGAGGTCTTTGAATTTGACGCGGCGTTGCCATGCGTCGCGGACTTGTTCGACGGTCAGGCTGTTGATGGCTTTTGGGTAGGCTTCCAAGTAGTCGTTGGGCAGGTCGTAGAGGCCGATCAGGCTCAGGTAGTTGAGCAGTTTGTCGTTGGAGTCGTAGCGCAGGGGGAAGCTGCCGATGATGTTGGCCTTGGCCTGTTTCAGCTCGGCTTCGGTCGGGCCTTCGGCGATAAACTGCTCGATGACGGCTTGGGTGTCGGCCAGTGAGGCTTTGGTGTTTTTCTTTTGGGTGGAGTAGGAAACGGCAAACGTGCCTTCTTCTGTCGCCGGGGCGAGGCTGCTGTATACGCCGTAGGTGTAGCCGTGTTGGTCGCGCAAAACTTTCATGAGGCGGCTGTCGAAACCGCCACCGCCGAGGATGTAGTTACCGGCAACGAGGGCGTAATAGTCGGGGTCGTGGCGTTTGATGAGGGAGGTGCCGAGCAGGACTTGTGCCTGTGTACCGGCAAAGGGGATGTCGCGGCGTTGGGCGGTTTGTTTGGGAACGGGCGGGATGGCGTGGGTTGCGGTGGCTTTGGCCGGCAGGTCTTTGAGGACGCGATCGACCAGTTGCTCTGCCTGTTTGCGGTTGAGGTCGCCGACGATGGCAACGATGGCGTTGTCTTTGCCGTAGTGGGTGCGGTGGAAGGCGCGGATGTCCTCGAGGTTTACGCGTTTGAGGCTGTCAACGGTTATGTTTGCGCCGCTGCCGTAGGGGTGGTTCGGGTAGATGAGTTTGGTCAGTTCGCGCGTGGCGGTGTAGTCGGGGGTGGTTTCCTGTTGTTGCAAGCCAGTGATGGATTGGGTTTGACGGCGACGGAAAACGGCTTCGTCAAAGCGCGGACGGGTCAGCGAATGGTTGAGCAAGTTGGCGGCTTTGTCGCGGATGTCGGCTTTGCTGAGGCTGCGGAAGCCTGCGGACGCGCTCTCGGCATTGCTGTCGCTGCTGATTTGTGCGCCGATGTTGTCGGCTTCGGCATTGAAGGCTTCTTCGTCCAGCTCTTGGGTGCCGTCGGTCAGGAGGGCGGCGGTAAATTCGGCAACTTGGCTTTTGCCGTCCGGATTGGCGACGCTGCCTGCGCCCTTGAAGCTGACTTCAAGGTCGATGATGGGGTTTTCGTGGCGTTCGACAAGGAGGATTTGGGTGCCGTCGCGGTTGCGCCAGCGTTGGATGTCGGTGGCGGCTTGGGCGCTTAAGGGCAGGAGTAGGGCAAGGGCGAGCAGGGTGGGTTTCATGTTGTGGCTTTCTGTTAGGGCCGTCTGAAAGGGTATGGGCTTTCAGACGGCCTGATGTTTATCGGCGTTTGGCAGCTTTTTTGCTTGGTGCGGCGGCTGTTTTTTGCGGCTCGATGATGACGGTACTCATGCGCTCGTCGGTCAACATCCGGGCGGCGGCCTGTACTTCTTGTGCGCTGACGGCCTGCAGGCGGTGGTGGATTTCTTGTTCGTCGGTATATTGGAAACCGCGCGCTTCGAGGCGGCCCATCATGGAGGCTTGGGAAGACATGGAGTCTTTGGCATAGATTTCGTTGACCGCTGCCTGGGTTTTGACGCGCTGCAATTCTTCTTCTGAAACGCCGTTGTCGGCAATGTCTTTGATTTCTTGGCGCAGCTGGGCAATCAGAGTATCGGTTTTCACGCCTTCGGCAGGCATGGCTATGACGCTGAACAGCGGCATCTCTCGGCTGATGATGTCGTAATGCGTTCCTGCGCTCAATGCGGTTTGCTTGCCGCGCACGAGGTTTTTATCAAAACGGCTGGACGCGTTGCCTGCCAAAATATCGGAGAGGATGTCGAGGGCGAAAGGCATCGTGTCATCGAGTTTTTGGAGTTTCGGCACACGGAAGTTGATGGCAATCAGCGGCTGGTGTGTGACCGGAGAAGTGGCTTTGACTGTAACAGGCTTGCGCAAATAGGGTTCGGTATTGAGTTTGTTGCGCGGCGGCTGGGCTTTGGCCGGAATATCGCCAAAGAGTTTGGCGGCCGTCTGAAGCGTTTGTTTGGCATCGACATCGCCGACAATGACCAATACGGCATTGTTGGGCGCGTAATATTGTTTGTACCACGCGCGCAGGTCGTCGGCTTTGAGGATGTGCAAATCTTTCATGTAGCCGATGACGGAGGCGCGCATAGACGGTTGGGTAAAGGCGGCAAGATAGGCTTGTTCCCACATTTTGCCGTCGGCCGTGTCTTCCGTGCGTTGGCGGCGTTCTTCGCGGATGACGTTCATCTCGTTGAGGAATTCTTTGTCGCTGAAGTTGAGGTTGTGCATGCGGTCGGCTTCGAGCTTCAGAATTTCGGGCAGGTTGGCGGCGGCGACGTTTTCGTAATATACCGTTTCATTGCGGTTGGTGTAGGCGTTGTTTTGCCCGCCCAGCTCGGACACGCGGCGGTTGAACTCGCCGGAGGGAACGTCTTTTGTGCCTTTAAACATCATGTGTTCCAAAGCATGGCTCAGGCCGCTTTTGCCCGGTTTTTCATCCACGCTGCCGATTTTGTACCAAATCTGCGAAACGGCCACTGGCGCGCGGTGGTCTTCTTTGACGATGATTTTCAGACCGTTGGGCAGGGTTTCAGAAAGCGTCTGCGCCCATGAAGCAGCAGGCAGCGCGAAGGCAAGCATTAAAGCAATTCGGCGTAACATGGTTTAATCCGTAAAATGAAAATCAATCGCCAAAGTATAGCGGAAAATCTGAAAGATTGGCCGAATGTTTCAGACGGCCCGGGCTTTATCTGCTGATTCACATCAAGCGCGGCCGTTGCCAATCTTTACCGTCGCCCCTCATTCGCGGATAATCCCAAACATTCCCGTTTCCAACCATCACAAAGGAATCATCATGGCATTTTTGAAACTGACCGAACAAAATGTTCAAGGCAAAACCGTTCTGATCCGCGCCGATATGAACGTACCGTTTAAAGACGGCAACATCAGCGACGACACCCGTATCCGTGCTTCGCTCGCATCCATCAAATACTGCTTGGACAACGGCGCGTCTGTGATCGTGATGACCCACCTCGGCCGTCCGACCGAAGGCGAATTCCATCCTGAAGACGATGTAGCGCCTGTTGCCGCGCATTTGGGCAAACTGTTGGGCAAAGACGTGAAAGTATTGAACGACTGGCGTGAAAACAAACCGACTTTGAACGCCGGTGATGTCGTGATGTTGCAAAACGTGCGCATCAACAAAGGCGAGAAGAAAAACGACTTGGAGCTGGGCAAAGCCTACGCTTCTTTGTGCGATGTGTTCGTCAATGACGCGTTCGGCACCGCCCACCGCGCCCAAGCTTCGACTGAAGCCGTTGCCCAAGCCGCACCGGTTGCCTGTGCCGGCGTATTGATGGCGGGCGAACTCGACGCTTTGGGCAAAGCCTTGAAACAACCGGCTCATCCGATGGTTGCCATCGTTGCCGGCAGCAAAGTGTCCACCAAGCTGACCATCCTTGAATCGTTGGCCGACAAAGTCGACCAACTGATCGTCGGCGGCGGCATTGCCAACACATTCTTGCTGGCAGAAGGCAAGGCCATCGGCAAATCTTTGGCCGAACACGATTTGGTGGAAGAATCCAAAAAAATCATGGCGAAAATGGCGGCCAAAGGCGGCTCTGTTCCGCTGCCGACCGATGTGGTTGTCGCTAAAGCCTTTGCCGCCGATGCGGAAGCGGTGGTGAAAGACATTGCCGACGTTGCCGAAGACGACATGATTTTGGACATCGGCCCGAAATCCGCCGCTGCTTTGGCCGAGCTGCTCAAAGCCGCAGGCACTGTCGTATGGAACGGCCCGGTCGGCGTGTTTGAATTTGACCAATTTGCCGGCGGTACCAAAGTATTGGCCGAAGCAATTGCCCAAAGCGATGCGTTCTCGATTGCCGGCGGCGGCGATACTTTGGCGGCGATTGCCAAATTCGGCGTAACCGACCAAATCAGTTACATCTCCACCGGCGGCGGCGCGTTCCTCGAATTCTTGGAAGGCAAAGAGTTGCCTGCCGTAGCCGCTTTGGAAAAACGCGGCGCATAATCGGTTTTAATCTCGATGGCTGAATAAAGGCCGTCTGAAATCTGGAAATCAGGTTTCAGACGGCCTTATTTATTTTGTTGGAATGTGTTATCGGTTTAGGCGGTTTGCGTATCCGACTGTCTGTGCAATGCCTGATAACACGGTGCAAGCTGGCGGATGATGAGGTCGAGCTGGTGTTTGAGGATTTGGTTTTGTTGGGACTGCTCTTTGTCGGTCTGCTCCAAATCGGCAAACTCCTGTCGGATGGCTTCGATGCTTGCATCGAAGGTGGCCGGTTCGGTCTGCGGCATTTGTTTGAGGAGTTCGGCGATGTGGTGGGTCAGGCGGGCATATGGGGCGAAGGTATCGCTGCCGTCGTGATGAACCTGGTCGCGGTATGCGCCGAGCGCGGAAATGTGGCCGGTCAGCGCATAGCTGGTTTTGAGCAGGGTAAAACCGTCTTGCAGGCGGTCTTGGTATTTTTTCGGGTTGCTGCTCATGTCGGATAAGGTGCTGCTGAGGGCGGCGGTGCTTTCGTGGGCTTGGCGGCGGGTGAGGCGGTAGTCGACATCGTCGCGGCTGCCGTTTTGCAGCTGGTCGAGGATGGCGTCGAGATAGCGGCCGTTGGCAGTGATGGTCTGGGCGGCGGTGTGGCTGAGGGTGAGGTAACGCCAATCGGGCCAGAGGTAGGTGGCGGCGGCCCATGCGATAACGGAACCGACGATGGTGTCGATGATGCGGATGGGCATGGCGTGGTACACGTCCAAACCGGCAAGCGAAAGGCTGGTCAGGGCTTGGATGGTGATGAAGAAGGTGGAGAAGCTGTATTTGTAGCTTCGGGTGATGAAAAACAGGGTGGTGCTGGCGATGACAATCCAGAGTTTGGTTTCAACGGACGGGGTGAAGTAGGGGACGAGCGAACCGACAATCACGCCGAGAATCGTGCCGGCGATACGTTGGTACACGCGGCTTTTGGTGGCGGTGTAGTTGGGTTGGCAGACGAAGAGGGCGGTCAGCAGAATCCAGTAGCCGAGGTTGAGATGGAGGATTTCGACGATGATGCAGGCTGCGGCCACGACGATGGAGAGGCGGGTGGCATGACGGAAGACGCCGGATTCGAAATTGAGCTGGCTGAGGACGGTCTCGCCGATGTTACGGAACTTGGTGTTTTCAAGGGCGGCGATACGGGTGTCGGTGTTGTCGTTTTCGGCAAGGGACGCATCGTTTTGCAGTTGCCGTAGTTGGTAATCGACGCTGCTGAGGTTGTCGAGCAGGCGGCGGATATTGTGGAGGTTGGCATTATCAGCGTGGGTCTCGGCAAAATGGCCGAGGGATTGGCGGCAGCCTTCCATGGCGCGGCCGAGGCGTTTGCTGTATGCGTAGGGTTTGTTGTTGCGCAGGGTGGCGGCAATGTTGCGGCACGCCTGGCCCTGCATTTCGAGCAGACGGCGGATGCGGAAGATGAGGTCGGTGTTTTTGAGCTGCTCGGCCATTTCGCTGTAATCGACGTGGGCGGAGCTGATGCGTTCATGCATGTCTTGCGCGCTGAGGTAGTAGCGCAGCATTTTGGCGGTGCGCGGATGGCGGTGTTGGCCGCGTAATCGGTAGAAAAGTGCGGCACGGCATTGGTTGAAGGCGGTAATCACGCCGGTGTTGCTCATGGCCAGGTCGATTTGACGGTTGCCCAACCATGCGGCTTCGTCGGGGTCGAAAAAGTCGGCTTTGGCATCGAAGTAGTTGCTCAGTGCGTCGTAGGCGTTGGCAACGGTTTCTTGGACAGGGCGGTGGGGCAGGATGATTTGGAAGATCAGGGTGTTGACGCTGTATAGGACTGTGCCCAGCAGAATCATAACGGGATTGGTCAGCCAGTAGCTTTCGGGGGTGTAGGTCAGCGTGGTGTAGGTGGCGACGGCGAGCGCACCGAAAGCGATGGTGCGGTATTTGAGGCCGACGGTGCCGAGGATGGTGAAGCCGAAAGTCATCAGGGTCATGGCCAAGATGAAGGGAACGCCTGTGCCGATGGTGCTTTGGGCAAGCAGTGAGGAGAGGGTAAACAGGACGACGGTGATGACGATGTTTATCAGACGGCCTGTGAGGCGGTTGTCCAAATCGACCAAACCGCCGGCAATAATGCCGAGTACGAAGGGCATGGCGAGTTTGGGGGTGTTAAAGTGCCAAACGAGGGTGGCGGCGATGAATACGCTGGCGAAGACGGGTAGGGAGGCAATGATCAGAGGTTTGAGCGGCGGGGTGTTCATGGTTGGGTTGTTTTATTTGTTATGAGATGAATGATTGGATTTTAACAGGATTTTCAGTCGGTTTCAGAATGCTTTAAATGAGATAAGGCCGTCTGAACGGATACGGCGAAATGCTTGATTTCGTTTCCACATCTGTTCAGACGGCCTTGTTTGGCCTGCGTCATCAGGTCATCAGGTTGAGGTCGCTGATGCGGTCGTAGAGACGCTCGGTATTGTTGCCCTCGTCGTGCATTTGAATGCGCAGGCGCAAATCGTTGGCGGAAAACGCTTGGCGCAGGGCTTCGCTGAGTTCGATTTGGCCTTGTGCGTAGAGGTTGAAGAGGTTTTGGTCGAACGTCTGCATGCCGTTGCTGCTGGAGCGTGCCATCAGGTCACGGATTTCCAGCAATTCGCCTTTGAAAATCAAGTCCTGCATGGCCGAAGTGTTGAGCAGGAGGTCGGTAACGGCCGTGCGTTGGCGGTTTTTCTTGACGACGAGGCGCTGGCCGATGATGCCGACGAGGTTTAACGCCAAATCCATCAAAACCTGTTGGCGGCGGTCTTCCGGATAGAAGTTGATGATGCGCTCGATGGTTTGGGAGGCTGTGCTGGCATGGATGGTGAAAACGCACAGATGGCCGGTTTGAGCCAGTTGGAGTGCGTATTCCATGCTTTCTTCGCTGCGGACTTCGCCGATACAGACGACATCAGGCGCTTGACGCATGGCGCTTTGAACGGCAGTTTTCCAGTTGTCGGTATCGATGCCGATTTCGCGCTGGGTGAAGATGCTGCGGCAAGGTTTGTAGATAAACTCGATGGGGTCTTCGATGGTAACGATATGGCCGGGCAGCTTTTGGTTGCGGTAGTTGAGCATGGAGGCCATGGTGGTGGATTTGCCCGAACCGGTCGGGCCGGCGAGGATCAGCAGGCCGCGTGGCGCGAGTGCAAGCTCTTGGAGCTTTTCGGGCAAACCTAGGGTCTTCATTTCGGGAATGTCTTGGCTGACGCGGCGCAATACCATGCCGACGCGGCCTTGCTCGTGGTAGGCGTTGACGCGGTAACGCGTGTTGCTGCGCGATTGGACGGAATAGTTGATTTCCCAGTCGCGGTTGAAGGCTTCGAGCTGGTCGGGGTTCATGGTGGATTCGGCGATGGCGGCGGTGTCCGCGCCGGTCAGCGCCTTGTGGGGCATGGGCGTGAGGGTGCCGCCGACTTTGATGGCAGGGGGAAAGCCTGCGCTGATGAAGATGTCGGATGCGTTGCGTTTTTCGGCCTCTTCACACATGCGGTCGAGCAGGGGGTGAAGATGCGTGCCAATTTCGGCCGGTGTGGGGATGTGCGGTGCTTGGTTTTTTTGTGAGTAGGCTTGCACCATTTCGCTTAACAGGTCGTGCAGAGGGGCGAGGTCGCTCATGATGATTCTCTTTAAAACGGGTATTCGGTCAGGCTCAAAGGCCGTCTGAAAACGGGATGATGGGGTTCAGACGGCCTGAGTATGGTTTAGAAAATAGAGAGGTTTTCGATGTTTTGCGCTTTGCTGCGTGCCATCTCGGGGCTGATGGTGCCTTGGCGGACAAGGGTTTGCAGGGCTTGATCGAGGGTTTGCATACCGTGGGCCTGACCGGTTTGGAGGGCGGCGTTGATTTGGGCGATTTTGTTTTCGCGGATGAGGTTGCGCACGGCCGGTGTGGAAATCAGGATTTCGTGCGCGGCGACGCGGCCGTTGCCGTCGCGGGTTTTCAGCAGGGTTTGGGAAATGATGGCGCGCAAGGACTCGGACAACATGGAGCGCACGATTTCTTTTTCGCCGGCTGGGAATACGTCGACAATACGGTCGATGGTTTTGGCGGCACCGGTCGTGTGCAGCGTGCCGAAAACCAAGTGGCCGGTTTCGGCGGCGGTCAGGGCGAGGGAGATGGTTTCAGGGTCGCGCATCTCGCCGATCAGAATCACGTCTGGGTCTTCGCGCAGGGCGGAACGCAGGGCGTTGGTAAAGCTGTGGGTGTGCTGATGCAGCTCGCGTTGGTTGATGAGCGCCTTTTTGCTTTGGTGGACGAACTCAATCGGGTCTTCGATGGTCAGAATGTGGGCCGGTTGGGTTTCGTTGATGTAGTTGACCATCGCCGCCAGCGTGGTGGATTTACCCGAACCGGTCGGGCCGGTTACCAAGACCAAACCGCGCGGATTTTCGGCAATTTTTTGGAAAATGCGCGGAGCACGCAACTCTTCCAGCGTCAGGACGGTGCTCGGAATGGTACGGAATACGGCGGCCGGGCCGCGTTCGGTCATAAAGGCGTTGACGCGGAAACGGGCAACATTGGGCAGCTCAAATGAGAAATCGACTTCAAAATCTTGTTGATAGAGCTTGCGCTGGTGGTCGTTCATGACCGAGGTAATCATGGTGCCGACTTCTTCCGAACTCATCTCGGGCAGGTTGATGCGGCGGATGTCGCCGTGTACGCGTATCATGGGGGAAATGCCCGAACTCAAATGGAGGTCGGAGGCTTTGTTTTTCACGCCGAACGCGAGTAAGTCGGTAATCTGCATAATGTGGCCTTGTTTTGGTTTAGAATAATAAAATCGCTTTATTTTAAATAGATAAACCCGTTACGACCAAGTAAAATTTTCAAAATGCCGAGTGATGAACGGGTTAAAGGAGAAAACCATGTCGGTATTGCAACAAAACTATCAGGATGTATGCCGGGCGGTTGAACAGGCGGCTGAGGCTGCAGGGCGGCCTGCGGATGCGGTGAGGCTGGTAGCGGTCAGCAAGACCTTTCCGGCAGACGATATCCGCGAAGTGTATGCGGCCGGTCAGCGCGATTTCGGCGAGAACTATATTCAGGAATGGTTTGAAAAAACGGAAACGCTGGCTGATTTGCCGGATATTGTTTGGCACGTTATCGGCGATGTGCAGTCTAATAAAACCAAATTTGTGGCCGAACGCGCACATTGGGTGCATACGATAGGCCGTCTGAAAACGGCGCGGCGCTTGAGCGAACAAAGGCCGTCTGAAATGCCGCCGTTGCAGGTGTGTATTGAAGTGAACATTGCCGCGGAAGAAGCAAAACACGGCGTAGCGCCCACTGAAGCGGTTGCGCTGGCCCTTGAAGTGGCCAAGTTGCCGAATATTCAAGTGCGCGGATTGATGTGTGTGGCCAAGGCCGACAGCAGCGATGATGAATTGCGCAACCAGTTTCACATCATGCAACGGCTGTTGGCTGAGTTGAACGCGGCAGGTGTTGAAGCAGATGTTTTGTCTATGGGTATGTCCGGCGATATGCCAATCGCGGTAGAATGCGGCGCAACCCATGTCCGCATCGGCAGCGCGATTTTCGGCAAGCGGCATTATCCTCAATAAAAGTAATAGGCCGTCTGAACAGGGCAGACAGCAGTTTCAGACGGCCTGATCGATATCACAAAGGAGTGACATATATATGAATATCTATTTTCTCGGCGGCGGCAATATGGCGACTGCCATTGCAGGCGGTTTGGTCAAACAAGACGGTTATCGTGTTCACATTGTCGAACGCGGCGCCGAAAGACGAGCGCAACTGGAGCAAGAATTGGGCGTAGCCACTTTTGAAAACCTGCCAGAATTGAGTGCGGACGATGTCCTCATTCTCGCCGTCAAACCGCAAGACATGCAGGCAGCCTGTCAAAACATCCGTTTGAATGGTGCGCTGGTGTTGTCCGTAGCGGCAGGTTTGTCCATCGATACCCTCAGCCATTATCTGGACGGTACACGCCGTATCGTGCGCATCATGCCCAATACGCCGGCCAAAATCGGTTTGGGCGTATCCGGTATGTTTGCCGATGCAGGCGTTTCAGAAGCCGACCGCACAGCCGCAGACGGCATCATGCGCTCTGTCGGCACAACCGTTTGGCTGAACGAGGAAGAGCAACTCCACAATATTACCGGCATCAGCGGCAGCGGCCCCGCCTATGTTTTCTATCTGTTGGGCGCGCTCCAAAATGCGGCTTTGGCACAAGGTTTCAACGAACAAGACGCACGCGAACTGAGCCTTGCTACATTTAAAGGCGCAGTGGCTTTGGCCGAACAAACCGGCGAAGCATTCGCACAATTACAGCAAAACGTAACTTCCAAAGGCGGCACGACACACGAAGCCATCGAAACCTTCAAAGCCCGTCACGTTGCCGAAGCCATCGAACAGGGTGTAGAAGCCTGCGTCAAACGTTCGCAAGAAATGGCGCAACAATATAAGGCCGTCTGAACATGCGTGGCGACTTGCTCCTATTATTGGCAGACGCTATTGCCATCCTGTGTATCACGCGCTTTTTGCTCCGATACGCAGGATTGGCAGCAGAACATCCCCTGCTCAAATTCAGCATACAAGCAACAGGCTGGCTGACCAAACCTTGGCAAAAAGCATTTCCATCCGGCGAGAAAACCGATTGGTACTGCCTGCCCGCAGGTTTTCTGGTGTACTACCTTGCCTGTACCGCCATTATTTTCATCTCGCCAGCGCTGTCCATCAGCAATAAGCTGATTTTGGCAAACTTTTGGTTTGCCGCACTCCATATGCTGAAAGCCGCAGCCTATACATTACTTATCGGTCTGATTATTAGAATGGTGGCCAGCATACAGGGCCGCTATTCGCCGTTGACTTATGCCATCGAACGAATCTTGCAGCCATTACTCAAACCGTTTTCCTTCTTACGCGTAGGACGATACGATTTTTCAGGCAGTTTGTTGGCACTCTTATTATGGTTGTGGCTGGCTCGATGGTTTCCCCAACTTATCCAGCAAACCAACCTGTGGTTGCTTCAATAGGCCGTCTGAAAGCGCAGCAGGTATTAACGACCAAAAATACAACGTCCTAAAAAGCGCATTAATATATTTAGGCGTAAGCTAGTGCAAAAAAGTGCAAATCGAAATATAAAGAACAAATGAATAGGTAAAACATGATATGATTCGCCCAATTTCCAAAACGGAAATTCGAGAAAACCCAATAAAAGCAAACCCGTAGCATCCAAATCATTAACATAAACCGAAAGCAGACACCATGGCAAAGCTGACAGAACAAGATATTTTAAACTGGGATGGTCCCGAAGAGGACTACATGAACAGCGACCAATTGGCCTTCTTCCGCGAACTACTGGTTAAAATGCAAGAAGAGCTGATTGAAAATGCAAACACCACTACCGGTCATCTCCAAGAGCACGAATCCGCCCCCGATCCTGCCGACCGCGCTACCCAAGAAGAAGAGTACGCTTTAGAACTGCGCACTCGCGATCGCGAGCGTAAACTTCTCAATAAAGTGCAAGCGACTCTCCGTAGTATTGACGAAGGCGATTACGGTTTCTGTGCCGATACCGGCGAACCCATCGGCCTCAAACGCCTGCTGGCACGTCCGACCGCGACACTGTCCGTAGAAGCGCAAGAGCGACGCGAACGAATGAAAAAACAGTTTGCCGACTAAAATATAGACATAAAACCTCAAAAAGGCCGTCTGAAAGAGCATTTCAGACGGCCTTTAGTTTGTGTTTTTTGTATGTATGGAGAGTGTAGGAGGTTTGATAGTATTTTTTATAAAATAAAAACCCTGTTAAAACAGGGGAGTGATT
>NZ_KV830188.1:0-26107 GCF_001836705.1 Neisseria sp. HMSC061B04 | reverse complement strand
GTCGGATAGGGGATATAAAAGATAAAGGGAATAAAGATATGTACTTAAAAGTATTTGACGGAATACGGAATAGGGCAACTGTACAGAGGGGCTATTCTTTGATACAGCTGTTGGTGGTCATGCTGTTGGTTTCGATATTGGCGACGTAAGTATTAGGCCGTCTGAAAGATATTTAAGAGCAGCTTTCAGACGGCCTTGTTGTAAGATGAGTTTTTGATATTGGCGTACTTTTTTAAATACAGATAAAATCCCTGCTAATTATTTATAACGATATTTTTTAGGATACACAGTGCTTGCTTTGGATTATTGTCATCAAAAGGCTGCAGAAAGCCATTCCAGTTTTTTATCCGGCTTTCGTTTTTTATCGGTAGAAAAACGGAATGCGATCACTGTTTTATATGCTTTTTGTCGCGAACTAGATGATGTGGTTGATGGCTGTACCGATCCAAATGTAGCTCAGATAACGTTGAATTGGTGGCGCAGTGATTTGGAGAAAGTATTTAATAATGAGATGCCTGAGCATCCCGTTCATCAAGCTTTAAAAGATATTCGGTCAAATTTTGACTTGCCGAAGAATGAATTTGAAGCTTTGATTGATGGCATGCAGATGGATTTGGAGCAGGCTCGTTATGGTAGTTTTGATGAGTTAAAGCTGTATTGCCACCGTGTTGCCGGGGTGGTGGGGTGCCTTATTGCGCGGATTTTAGGTTTTTCCAATCCGAAAACTTTGGAATATGCGGACAAAATGGGCTTGGCTTTGCAGTTGACGAACATTATTCGCGATGTGGGCGAAGATGCGCGGCAGGGAAGAATTTATCTGCCGATAGAGGAAATGCAGAAGTTTGACGTGCCTGCCAACGTAATTATGCAGTGCAAACCGACAGATAATTTTGCAAAATTGATGCAATTTCAAGTGAATAGGGCGCGTGAAACTTATCGTGAAGCGATGTCGCTTTTGCCGGCTGAGGATAAGAAATCGCAAAAAGTCGGCCTGATTATGGCGGCTATTTATTATGCGTTGTTGAATGAAATCGACCGTGATGGTGCGCAAAATGTTTTGACTTATAAAATTGCGATTCCTTCTCCCCGTAAAAAACGTATTGCTTTGAAAACTTGGCTGTTTGGATTTAAACCATGAATACTAAGCGTCCAAAAATTGCTGTGATTGGTGCCGGTTGGGCAGGTTTGTCTGCGGCGGTTTCCCTGATTCATCGAGCCGATATTTCTTTGTTTGAGGCTGGGAGACAGGCTGGCGGTAGGGCGCGTGCCTTGTCCGGAAAAGATGATGGATTCAGCTTTTTGGATAATGGACAGCATATCTTATTGGGTGCGTATCATGGTGTTCAAACTTTGATGCAACATATTGGCGTTCAACCCGAGTCAGCCTTTTTACGCCAGCCTTTGCAATGGCACATCCATGAAGGATTACAGTTTCAGACGGCCTCTCTGCCTGCACCTTGGCATTTGCTTGTCGGCATCCTGCGTGCAAAAAATCTTTCTTTTTCATTGAAAATCAAATTGCTGTCGGATATGGCGGCATTGCGACGTTGGGCAGCTCATCATAAAACCGATTTGACGGTTGCAAAGTGGTTGAGAACACGAAATGTTCCCCGCAGCCTGCTTGGCCAATTTTGGCAACCTTTGGTTTGGGGGGCTTTAAATACGCCGTTAGAACAGGCATCGCTGCGCATTTTATGTAATGTATTGAATGATGGCGTGTGGTCTGAAAAGGCGAACAGCGATTATCTTTTGCCTAGGCAGGATTTGGGGCGAATCGTAGCTAAACCGGCTTTGGATTTTCTGCACAAACATGGTGCAAAGATACATCTTGAAACTCGTGTTTCCCATTTAAATCATCATATTGATGGCCGAATTGAAATCAATGGTGAAGTATTTGATGCGGTGATTTTGGCTGTTGCGCCATATCATGTTGACGCACTTCTGCCTGAAGATACGCCTGACTATATTCAGACGGACTATCAATCGTTGCACTATCATGCGATTACCACGGTTTATTTGCGTTATGCCCAAACAGTCAAACTGCCTGCACCTTTAACCGGATTTTCTGATGGTACGGCGCAATGGGTGCTGCATCGGGGTGCGTTGGGTTTGCCGGATAATGAAGTCGCAGTCGTTATCAGCGTTTCCGATTGCACCGAGGCTTGGAAGGATAAAGATTTGGCCGAGAACATTCATGCGGACATTAAGCGGGTTTGCCCGGATTTGGATAAGCCCGAAGCCGTACGCATTATTACGGAAAAACGCGCGACTACGGCGGCAACGGTTGATTTTGTACAACCTGATTTCTCATGGTTGCACCATCGCCGTATTTATCCGGCCGGCGACTATCTCCATCCGCGCTATCCGGCAACATTGGAGGCTGCGGTTCAGTCTGGCTTTGCAGCGGCTGAAAAGCTTGTGCTGGATTTGCGGGTTGAATAAACTGAGGCCGTCTGAATGTTCAGACGGCCTTTTTGACTTTACAAAACTTACCAAGCCGATACAATATCCAAAACCATAAAGTTCAAGGAAAAGTCATGACGACATTAGCGAACAAAACCATCTTGATTACCGGCGCATCCCAAGGCTTGGGCGAGCAGGTTGCCAAGGCCTATGCGGCTGCCGGAGCAACTGTCATTTTGGTGGCGCGTCATCAAAAGCGTTTGGAAAAAGTATATGATGCCATTGTGGCTGCGGGCAGCCCTGAGCCGTTTGCCATCTGCTTTGATTTGATGAGCGCTGAGGAAAAAGAATTTAAACAGTTTGCGGAAACCATTGATGAAGCTACCGGCGGAAAATTGGATGGCGTGGTGCATTGCGCCAGCTATTTCTATGCTTTGTCGCCGTTGGATTTCCAAACCGTATCGGAATGGGTTAACCAATACCGTATCAATACCGTTGCACCTATGGGCTTGACCCGTGCGCTGTTCCCATTGTTGAAGCAATCCGAAGACGCTTCTGTGATTTTTGTCGGCGAAAGCCACGGCGAAAAACCGCAAGCCTATTGGGGCGGTTTCGGTGCTTCCAAAGCCGCGCTTAATTATTTGTGTAAAGTGGCTGCGGACGAGTGGGAACGTTTTGACAACCTGCGTGCCAATGTTTTGGTGCCGGGCGCCATCAATTCGCCGCAACGTATCAAATCCCATCCGGGCGAATCGAAAAGCGAACGTAAAAACTACGAAGATGTCCTGCCGCAATTTATTTGGTGGGCAAGCCGAGAGAGCAGGGGGCGGACAGGCGAAATCGTCTATCTGTAAATCTACCTGCTCAGAGTGGTTTGAGAATATGAGGCCGTCTGAAATCTGTATTTTCAGACGGCCTTTAACTTATTGAGTTTTATATCTAAATAATGGTGTAGGTTTGATGTTTGACGTGTTAATAGGCAACTGTCAGGCTGATACAAAATTAGATGTAGTAATCTAAGTTATAGTTATATTGGATAAATATGACGGAATTTGACTTTATCAGACAATATTTGCAGCGACAAAAATCGGAAGGTTTGATTTTGGGTATAGGCGACGATGCCGCTATTATCCGTCCAAGTAACGGATTTGATTTATGTTTTAGCGCTGATATGTTGGTTAAGGGCAGACATTTTTTTGAAGATGTCTCGCCTGAAGATTTGGCATGGAAAATGCTTACAGTAAATTTGTCCGATATGGCCGCTATGGGTGCCAAGCCGCGGTGGGTGTTGCTCAGTGCTGCGCTGCCTAAATTGAATCAAGACTGGCTGACACGTTTTTGCGATAGCTTTTTTGCTTTGGCTGCGCGTTTTGATACGGTGTTGATTGGTGGCGATACCACCAAAGGCGATTTGGTCTTTAATGTAACGATAGTGGGCGAAGTGCCGACAGGGCGTGCCCTGCGGCGTGATGCGGCCGAAGTCGGCGACGATATTTGGGTATCGGGTCGCTTGGGTTTGGCTGCCGCTGCTTTGAACCAACATCTGGGGCATTATCAATTGCCGTCTGAAATCATGGCGGTTTGCGATGATAAATTGCTCCGTCCGGAGCCGCGCGTTTCATTGGGGCTGGCATTGCTGCCGTTTGCCCATGCTGCGCAAGATGTTTCAGACGGCCTGGCTCAAGATGTGGGGCATATTTTAAAAGCCTCTGCTGTCGGTGCGGAAATCTTTGCCGATTGTGTGCCGTCGTTGCCTGAATTGAAAAACGTTTTGTCGCGCGAGCAATGGTTGTCGGCAGTATTGGCCGGCGGCGATGATTACGAACTGATTTTTACTGCTGCTCCAGAAGACAGGGAACGTGTTTGTCAGGCGGCGGAACAAAGTGGCGTACCGGTTGCCCGAATTGGTAAAATGACTGACTCAGGCCGTCTGAATATTTTGGATGCCGAAGGCGGCGTATTGGAACTGACTTCTTTAGGATTTGATCATTTTGGCTGAACGTAAACCTACTTTTTCTTGGCTGTTGCACAAACCATTGTGTTTTTTAGGATTTGGTTTCGGCAGCGGCTTATCGCCGGTTGCGCCGGGTACGGCAGGGACGCTGGCCGCGTTACCCCTGGCTTTTGTATTGTGCCTGTTGGGCATAGACGGCTGGATATTGCTTTTATTGTGTATCGCCTTGTTTTTTTGGGGTATCCGCATTTGCGGTTATACCGAGAGGGAACTGGGTATTCAGGATTACGGCGGTATCGTCTGGGATGAAATTGTCGCGATGCTGTTGGTGCTGTCGCTGATTCCGTTTAAGTGGAGCTGGTGGCTGGCCGCTTTTGTTATTTTCCGCTTGTTTGATGCGTTGAAACCATGGCCGATAAAATGGTTTGACCGGCGGATTCATGGAGGTTTAGGCATTATGCTTGATGATTTGATTGCGGCTGTGATGACCTTGATGGTCTTGGGCCTGTTTTATTGGATCGCGTGATGCGTTTTAAGTGTTTCGACCCTTTGCAAAAATAGGGCGGCACGCCGGATTTATCCGGATTGAAATAAAATAAATACCATACGGGGTAAACAATTATGAATGAAATCGAGATTAACGTGGAGCCACGTTATATGGCCGGCCAAAGCGACGTCTACCGCGACCGCTACGCCTTCAATTATCTGATTACTATCTGCAACCGCAGCGATGAAATCATTACTTTGCGTCAGCGTTTTTGGGAAATCACCGACGGACACGGTGAAACAGAGCAAGTCGGCCATGCCGGCCTGATTGAAGAGCAACCTGTTTTGTACCCGGGCGAAGCTTATGAGTACAACAGCGGCTCGCAAATCAGCACGCCTTGGGGCAGTATTGAAGGCGCGTATGAGTTTGAAGACAGCATCGGCAAACGTTTCGTTATCGGGGTGCCGAAGCTTGAATTCAAAGCAGGCTTTACGTTGCAATAGGCCGTCTGAAAAATGAAAAACCGGAGCATGTGAAATGTTCCGGTTTTGTTTTTTCAGACGGCCTTATCAGTCTTTGCAAGGTTGTACCAATACCCACGGTGCTACAACGACCGCCCACATTTCCTGCTTATCCGCTAGAAAAGTACGCGCCATATCATCGCTGACGGCACCGAATTTGCCTTGTTCCATCCATTGTTTCAATGGCGCGGCTTCATCTTCGGCAACATGGCGGGCGACGGCAATCAAATCCAAATCAGGCGCAACATAAACGGCGGCGCCGCGTGCGAAGTGGGGTTGCAGCTCTTCCCATGAAATGCGGGCGGTTTCGGTATTGAGTTTTTCGTTTAAGAGTGGAATAGACATAGGACAATCATCAAATAAAAAACGGATTGTAACCGATATTCGGCCTTTTGCCCGATGCCGTCTGAAAACGAAAGAAATTTACAGGGTTAACGTTATACAGTATCATTTTAATGTTTTAATTTTCTTTCAGACGGCCTGTTGTCCGTATTCGGGCAAGGGCGGTTTTAGGCTTATGAATTCTGTATTGTTGACCGGATTGCTGCAAAGGCTGCTGATTGCGCTTGCCGCATTGGCGGCGTTGTGGGCTGTATATTTTTGGGCGGTATCGCCATGAGTATCGTGGTAGAAAATCTAACGGTCAGCTATCAGCGCAGGCCGGTGGTGCACCATGTCGATATGGTGTTTGACGATGGCAAGATGTGGACGATTTTCGGGCCGAACGGCGCGGGCAAATCGACTTTGCTCAAAGCCATTATGGGCTTGCAGAAGACGGACACGGGCAGTGTGCGCTATGAAAATATGGCGCGCAAGGACATTGCCTATCTGCCTCAGCAGTCGGACATTGACCGCAGCCAGCCGATGACGGTGTTTGAATTGGCGGCGATGGGGCTGTGGTATGAAATCGGCTTTTTTGGACGTGTGAACGCGGAGCAGAAAAAGCGCGTGATGGCGGCTTTGGAACGCGTGGAAATGCAGGATTTTGCCACGCGCCAAATCGCGCACTTGTCCAATGGTCAATTCCAACGCGTATTGTTTGCGCGGATGCTGGTGCAGGATGCCAAATTTTTGCTGCTGGACGAACCGTTTAACGCGGTGGATGCGCGAACGACTTATGCGCTGTTGGAAGTTTTGCGCCAATGCCATCAGGACGGTCAGGCGGTGATTGCCGTGTTGCATGATTACGAGCAGGTGAGGGCATATTTTGCCAACACGCTGCTTTTGGCGCGTGAAAAAGTGACTGCCGGTGCGACTGAAAATGTGTTGACCGATGAGTTTTTGGCACAGGCAAACCGAATGATGCAGAAACAGGAAGCGGCCGATTGGTGCGCGGTTTAATGGACAAGGCCGTCTGAAAGTAAGTATTTTTCAGACGGCCTCAGGCTTTCAGAGATTAATAAAAAAGCGATAAAACATGGATTTATATGATTTGGTCGTCGCGCCGTTCGCCGAATTTGACTTTATGCGCTATGCCTTGGCGTCGATTTTTTGCCTGGCATTGAGCGCGGCGCCTGTCGGTGTGTTTTTGGTAATGCGCCGCATGAGTTTGGTGGGCGATGCTTTGAGCCATGCGGTTTTGCCCGGTGCGGCCATTGGCTATATGTTTGCCGGTTTGAGTTTGCCTGCGATGAGCGTCGGCGGTTTTGCGGCCGGTTTGCTGATGGCTTTGCTGGCAGGTTTGGTCAGCCGGTTTACTTCATTGAAAGAAGACGCGAACTTTGCCGCATTTTATTTGAGCAGCCTTGCCATCGGTGTGGTTTTGGTCAGCAAAAACGGCAGCAGCGTCGATTTGTTGCATTTGCTGTTTGGCTCGGTGTTGGCGGTGGATATTCCGGCTTTGCAGCTGATTGCCGTTTCTGCGAGTGTGACTATTTTGCTAATGGCGGTCATGTTCCGCCCACTGGTGTTGGAAAGCATAGACCCTTTGTTCCTCAAGGCTGTCGGCGGTAAGGGCGGCTTTTGGCATGTGTTGTTTTTGGTGCTGGTCGTGATGAATCTGGTTGCCGGTTTCCAGGCATTGGGCACGCTGATGTCGGTCGGTTTGATGATGTTGCCGGCGATTACCGCCAGACTGTGGGCGAAAAGCATGGGTTGGCTGATGATTTTGTCGGTCGCATTGGCTTTGCTTTGCGGCTTGGCAGGGCTGTTGTTTTCCTACCATATCGAAATCCCGTCCGGCCCGGCGATTATTTTATGCTGCGGCACGCTTTACCTGATTTCCGTCGTGTTTGGTTGGGAAGGCGGCATTTTGGCAAAATGGCTGCGCCGCAAGAAACACCGTACGGCATGATTTTTCAGACGGCCGCTTGAATAATCAGGCGGTCTGTTTTATGATGATGTTAATGTTACGTTATATCAATGGAGAGAATATGAAACATTGGAAACTCGGCATCGTTGCCGCATTATTGACCGGTGCCGCTTATGCCGCTCCGTTGCCTGTTGTCACCAGCTTCAGCATTTTGGGCGACGTGGCCAAACAGATTGGCGGCGACCGCGTGGCCGTTCAAAGCTTGGTGGGTGCCAACCAAGACAGCCATGCCTACCACATGACCAGCGGAGACATCAAAAAAATCCGCAGCGCAAAATTGGTATTGCTCAACGGCTTGGGCTTGGAAGCCGCCGATGTGCAACGCGCAGTCAAACAGAGCAAAGTGCCTTTCGCCGAAGCGACCAAAGGCATTCAGGCTTTGAAAGCAGAAGAGGGCGGTCATCATCATGACCACGATCACGAAGGCCATCATCACGATCATGGCGAATTTGACCCGCACGTTTGGACCGACCCCGTCCTGATGGGCACTTATGCGCAAAACGTTGCCAATGCGCTTATTCAAGCAGACCCTGAAGGCAAAACCTACTATCAGCAACGTTTGGGCAACTACCAAATGCAGCTGAAAAAATTGCACAGCGATGCGCAGGCTGCCTTTAATGCCGTACCTGCCGCCAAGCGTAAAGTTTTGACCGGACACGATGCATTCACATACATGGGCAAACGCTACAATATTGAATTCATCGCCCCTCAAGGCGTGAGCAGCGAAGCCGAGCCGTCTGCCAAACAAGTGGCTTCCATCATCCGCCAAATCAAACGCGAGGGCATTAAAGCCGTCTTTACTGAAAACATCAAAGACACGCGCATGATTGACCGTATCGCCAAAGAAACCGGCGTCAATGTCAGCGGACGTTTGTATTCTGATGCATTGGGTGGCGCACCGGCCAACAGCTACATCGGCATGTATCGCTACAATGTCAAAGTTATGACCGATGCCATGAAAAAATAAAGCGGCTTAAGGATAAAGGCCGTCTGAAACCTTAAAAACAAGGTTTCAGACGGCCTTTTATATGCTTATTTTTAAAATAAACCGTCAAATTTAGAATATAAAAATAAAATTTGTGCTATTAGAAGTTTAATTATCAAAAATTCATGCTAATTTGCTTGGTAAGTACGCACCATCCGTGCGAATTGCTTATCGGCGGTCTGCCGGCCACTCACGGCTTGACTTCACCCTGTTACAATTCGGCATCTTCACGTTTCTTAAACTTACATCATGAGCAATCATTCGTCTTGGTCATCCAAAATCGGCTTTGTGCTTGCTGCGGCAGGCTCGGCCATCGGTTTGGGTGCAATTTGGAAATTCCCTTATACAGCCGGTACCAACGGCGGCGCCGTATTCTTTCTTTTGTTTTTGATTTTCACCATTTTGGTGGCTTTACCGGTTCAACTGGCCGAGTTTTACATCGGCCGTACAGGCGGTAAAAACGCCATTGATTCCTTTAAAGTATTGCGCCCGGGTTCGCAGTGGCCGTGGGTTGGCCGCATGGGTGTGGCCGCGTGTTTTATTTTGCTGTCGTTTTACAGCGTGGTCGGCGGCTGGGTGTTGAACTACGTCGTGCACAGCTTTACCGGCGAAATTCATGCCGGCGCAGACTTTGAAGCCTTGTTCGGCAACACGATTTCTTCACCGTTTGGTTCGCTGTTTTACCAAGGCTTGTTCATGCTGATTACCATTTGGGTGGTTAAAGGCGGCATTTCAGACGGCATTGAAAAGGCAAACCGCGTGTTGATGCCGGGTTTGTTTATCCTCTTTATCGCACTGGCTGTTCGTTCGCTGACCTTGCCCGGCGCAATGGAGGGCGTGGCATTCTTGTTGAAGCCGGATTGGTCGTATTTGAAACCGGGCACAATGTTGACTGCTTTGGGTCAGGCATTTTTTGCCTTGAGTATCGGCGTGTCTGCGATGATTACCTATGCCTCGTATTTGGGTAAGGATCAGGATATGTTCCGCTCCGGCCATACGATTATGTGGATGAACTTGTTTGTATCATTGCTGGCCGGTTTGGTGATTTTCCCTGCGGTATTTGCCTTCGGTTTTGAACCCGGCCAAGGCCCCGGCCTGATTTTTGTCGTGTTGCCTGCGGTTTTCATGAAAATGCCGATGGGGACTTATTTATTCGCCGTATTCATGCTGTTGGTTGTTTTTGCAACGCTGACTTCCGCATTTTCCATGCTGGAAACCGTGATTGCGGCAACCATCCGCCAAGACGAGAAAAAGCGTAGCAGCCACACTTGGATAATCGGTATTGCGATTTTCATAGTCGGTATTCCTTCGGCGCTGTCTTTCGGCGTATGGAGCGAGTTTAAAATTTTCGGCAAAACCATTTTTGACTTGTGGGATTTCATCATTTCCGCCGTCATCATGCCGATTGGCGCATTGAGCGTTGCCGTGTTTACGTCATGGGTTCAGGACAAACAGTCCGTCCTGCGTGATGCGGGCATGGGCAGTACCGTGCCGAAGCAGCTGCTTTACCTGTGGCTGGGCGCGCTTCGCTATCTTGCGCCGATTGCGATTGTTGTGGTGTTCATCAACTCTTTGGGTTTGATTTAATCCGATAGTGAACAAACAGTCCGGCGTTGCATTGCTTCGCCGAGCTGTTTGTTTAAAACATCATTAAAAATATTAAGGCCGTCTGAACATTTTTCAGACGGCCTTTTTATAGATGCGCGAGGCTGATTAGAACTTCGCTTGTAGTCTCAGCCATGCAGTACGGCCGGGTTCGTTCACGCGCATGGTTTGAGTACCGGCAGACGGGTCGCCGCCGCGGCTGACGAATTCAGCATAGGTTTTGTTGAACACGTTGTCCACGCCGCCTTGCAATGTGGCGTATTTGCTGAATTTCCAACCGGCGTTGAGCGAGAGTACGCCAAAGCCTGAAGAGGCGCCGATGTCTTGGCCGACGATATTGCCTTGGCCTTTGCTGTAACGGTTTTGCTTGGCCACGACGCGCCACAATGCGCCTGCGCTGAATTTACCGTTGTCAAAGGCAAGGGTGTTGTTCCACTCGAGCGGCGGCGTTTGTGCCAAAGGTTTGCCGTCGGTACGGTTTTTGCCGTGGGTGTAGGCGAGGCTGGTGCCGACTTCCCAGTTAGGCGCAAATGTCCATTTGACTTCGGCTTCGCCGCCAAAGCGTGAAGCGTTGATGTTGCGTACGTTGAAATTCATGCCTTGGCGTTCCATCATGATGAAGTCTTTGATGTTGCTGCCGAATACGGATACAGATGCGTGGAGGTTAGAACGTTTCCAGATTACACCAGCATCGATTTGGCGGTTTTGCTCTGCGCGGATGGCTTTGTTTTCAGAGCGCAGGCGTTCCCAATAGTCAGGCGCGCGTTCGGCAATGCCGAATCCGGCATAGTATTTCAGACCGTTGTCCGTATTTCTTTCCCAACGCAGGAAACCTGAGTTCAAATTGAATTTTTGATGTTTCAAAACGGGGTCGGTTACGCGCGCGGTATCATAATGCGCTTTGACTTGGTCATGGCGCAAACCTGCTACCCAGCGTTGATTGTCGGTTTGCTGCCAAGAAGCTTCGGTGAAAATACCCCATTGTTTGAAACTTTGGTTGGGCATATAAGGCTTGTGGCTGTAGCCGTCGCCACCGCGCTCCATGCGTGCGACGTGGACGTCGTCCAGATAATCCAAACCGGTTTGCAGGTTGAGCTTGTCCCAGTCGAAGGTAGCTTTCAGACGGCCTGTATCGGTATTGCGTTTAGGGTTGTTGGCATTTTTAATCTGCTTGCCGGCAGGATTGTAGATGGTACGCAGGCTGTATGTGTCCATCACGTGGTCGATTTCGCTTTTACCGTAGCGCAGTTCCAACTCGCTGAACCATGGGGTGAGGTTGCGTTGGGTAAAGCGGATGTTCCATGCATCACGGTCGAATTTGCTGCCGTCCATCATGCGGTCGGCGTAGGCAACCTTGGCCCTGCTGCGCTCGTATGTGCCGGCAATGGTAGTGTTTTCGGTCGGGGTGATGCCCAGTTGCAGCATTTGGCTGTCGCGTTTGAAGTTGGAGTGAATGCGGTTGCCGTCGCCGTCTTTGTAATCGTCGGCTTCGTTATGGGAAATATTGCTGCGGACGTAGCCGTATTTGCCGCCGAACTCGGCTTCCAATGAGCCGTCAAGACGGTCGTTGCTGCCTGCAGTCAGGGTTGCGTTGATGTTGTAAGGTTTTTCAGTGAAATCAGGGTCTTTGCGGATAAATTGCACCGAGCCGCTGACCAAGCCCATGCCTTGGGTAACGGTTTGCGGGCCTTTGGTAACGACAACTTTATCAAACGAATTGGGGTGGATATAGGCAGTCGGCGGATCCATACGCATACCGCAACCGCCATAAATAAACTGGTCGTCGGCATTGACGGAGAGGCGCGAGCCGCCCAAACCACGGAATAACGGATCGCCCGAGCTACCACCTTTGCGGATGATGCTCATGTTAGGCACGGATTGCAAAAGGTCTGCCCCGTCTCCGGCAGGGAGGGGTTGCAAAGCAGCTTTGGGGTTGAAAGTAACGCGATTGGCTTTTTCTTGTTGTGTGCCGGTGACGGTGACAGGGGAAAGGGTAACTGTTTCTTCAGGTGTAGGGTTAGTCTCTGCCCATGCTTGGGATACGGCTAAGGCAATGGGTAAGATAAGTAATGGTGGGTATTTCATATTGTTTCTCTCTATTATTAGGAATTATGTTAACTAATACCTAAGTATTATACATAAAGTCTAGTTAAATAGAAGCTGTAGGATTTTAATCTAAATCAATATTTTCAAATTTTTGGCGTATAGGTTGTTTATTAAGATTGGTCATACCAAAATATTGATTTGAAGGCATTGGTGAGGTTACGTGATAAAAATGAATGTGTTTGAATTAAACTGCTTGCGATGGGGAGAATGGCATTTCTTGACGAAAAAATAGGGGATTGATTAGAATGGGTGGCTAATTGGTCAATCCAATTTATGGCCGTCTGAATAAAACTGTCCTTCAATCATCAGGAATACAACATGACGAAATTGGTTCGTCCGCAAAAAATCAGCGATCAGGTTTTAGCCGTTTTGGAAGAACGTATCGCGACCGGCATTTATGAAGAAGGCAGTAAATTGCCTCCCGAACGTACGCTTGCGGAAGAATTCGGCGTATCGCGACCGTCGGTCAGGGTGGCATTGAATATTTTAATTGCCAAGCAGGTTTTGGAAGCGCGGCAGGGCGATGGTTATTATGTTTCCGTTAAACCGCAGCAGGATTTTTTGCAAAGCTGGCAGGAGTTGCTCGGCAAACATACCAATTGGGAAACAGACGTATTCGATTTCAGTTGTCACGTTGAAGGCTGTATGGCGGCGCTGGCCGCCGAAAGACGGACTGATGCTGATTTGAAACGTATTGACTTCTGGCGGCAGAAATTTGAAGCGGCCTGCGAAAGCGGAAACTTGGAGCATCAAGCAGAGGCTGATGTCAGCTTTCATCAAACCATTGCCGATGCCGCACACAATATCCTGTTCAGCCACCTTTCCAGCAGCCTGCTCAAAATGCTTTATCAGCAAACACGCAGCGGCATTATCTATATCCATCAAACCGAAGACCCGCGCCCGACGCTGATTGCCCAGCACAGCACTATTTTTGAAGCCATTGCCCAGGCCAAACCAGCCGAGGCGGCGGAAGCGGCAAAACTGCATTTGAATTATGTCGCCCGCCGCATTTTGCAGGACAGGGAATATCAAAGCCGCAGCGAGCATGCGGACGTATTGGCGCAAAATGATTTGAAACGGGTAGATTGGTAGCGTTTAAAAATAATCAGGCCGTCTAAATTTTTTCAGACGGCCTGATTTTGCAAATAAGGCCTTTTAGTGCCACAATCTTCCCCATTCTGTCTAAAAACAAAGGAAGCACCATGTACCGTCATGTCGAGTATTATCCGGGCGATCCGATTTTGAGTTTGGTTGAAACCTTCAAACGCGACGAGCGTCCTGAAAAAGTCAATTTGAGCATCGGCATTTATTTTGATGACGAAGGCAAAATGCCGGTTTTGGAATCTGTCCGCCGGGCAGAAGCAGAGCGTGCGGCCGTACCGCGCCCATCGCCTTATTTGCCGATGGAAGGTTTGGACACTTATCGGAGTGCGGTTCAGTATTTGCTGTTTGGGCAGGATAATCCGGCGCTGGCAGAAGGACGCGTTGCAACCATACAGACTTTGGGCGGTTCGGGGGCGTTGAAAGTTGGTGCCGACTTTTTGCACCGTTGGTTCCCTGAAGCGAAAGCCTATGTCAGCGACCCGACTTGGGACAACCATAAAGGTATTTTTGAAGGCGCCGGTTTTGAAGTGGGGACGTATCCTTATTACGACCCTGAAACCGTCGGCGTGAAATTTGAAGAAATGACTGCGTTTTTCAAGACCGTGCCGGAAAACAGCGTCTTGATTTTGCACCCATGCTGCCAAAACCCGACCGGCGTCGATATGTCACAAGCGCAATGGGATGAAGTGTTGGACATCATCAAAACGCACAAGCTGATTCCGTTTATGGACATTGCCTATCAAGGTTTCGGCGAGGATTTGGACAGCGATGCCTATGCGATTCGTAAAGCCGTCGCAATGGGCCTGCCTTTGTTTGTCAGCAATTCTTTTTCGAAAAACCTGTCGCTGTACGGCGAGCGTGTCGGCGGTTTGAGCGTAGTGTGTCCCAATAAGGAAGAAGCAGAGCTGGTGTTCGGGCAGTTGAAATTTACCGTCCGCCGTATTTATTCGAGCCCTGCCGCGCATGGTGCATACATCGCTTCTGATGTGATGAATAATGAAGCATTGCGCACTTTGTGGGAAAACGAAGTTTACGCCATGCGCGACCGCATCCGTGCCATGCGTCAGAAGCTTTATGATGTTTTGACGGCCAAAATCCCCAATCGCGATTTCAGCTATTTCATCAAACAGCGCGGCATGTTCAGCTATACAGGCCTGACCGTAGAGCAGGTACACCGCCTGCGTGACGAGTTTGCCGTTTACCTGTTGGATTCGGGCAGGATGTGTGTGGCGGGATTGAATGCATCGAATATCGATTATGTGGCCGAAGCATTTGCCAAAGTGTTGCAATAGCCGTTTAATCTGAAATTGAATGTAGTTTTATTTGAAGTAAATCAAAAGGCCGTCTGAAAAATTTTCATCTTTCAGACGGCCTCTTTATAATTGGCGCACCCAACAGGGATCGAACCTGTGACCTCCAGCTTCGGAAACTGACACTCTTCCAACTGAGCTATGGGTGCGAGAGCCGTAAGGTTAACGCATATTGGCGCCGTTGGCAAAGTTTATCTTGAAAGTGTCAGAAAGTGGCATTGGCGGTCACGCTTTTGCATGGGTGGAATATTCAAATAACTACAAAGGTTTACAAGAATCAGACGGCCTTTTTGAGGATTTTTGCGTATCTTTTTCTCAAGATGGATTGGAAAGCCTTTGCGAATTCAGTATAATCCAGCAAAATATTGTTAACTGCGTTTAACACATAAACTATAACTTACAGCACAACCTAACCTAACGGCGAGGCCTACCAAATGAAACAACTCCGCGACCACAAAGCCCAAGGCTCTGCATTGTTCACCCTTGTGAGCGGTATCGTTATTGTCATTGCAGTGATTTACTTCCTGATCAAACTGGCGGGAAGCGGTTCATTCGGCGATGTTGCCGAAACAACCGAAGCTGCGACTCAAACCCGTATCCAGCCAGTCGGCCAACTGAAATTGGGCGACGGTATTCCAGTCGGCGAGCGTCAAGGCGATCAGATTTTCAACAAAATCTGTATTCAATGTCACGCGGCGGACAGCATCGTTCCCAAAGCGCCTAAATTTGAAAACAAAGGCGATTGGGCGCCTCGCATTGCACAAGGTTTCGATACCTTGTTCCAACACGCTCTGAACGGTTTCAACGCAATGCCTGCCAAAGGCGGTGCGGCTGATTTGACCGATCAAGAATTGAAACGCGTCATTACTTACATGGCCAACAAAGCCGGCGGTACTTTCCCTGATCCTGATGCCGCAGCTCCTGCCGATGCAGCCGCTTCCGGTGAAGCCGCTTCAGCTCCGGCGGCTGAAGGTGCAGCTCCTGCAGAAGCCCCTAAAGCAGATGCGGCCAAAGCAGACGACAAAGGTGCGGCAGCTCCAGCAGCCGGCGGCGCAGACGGCAAAAAAGTTTACGAAGCCAATTGCCAAGCATGTCACGGCGGTGCAGTTCCAGGTGTTCCTCATGTAGGTAAAAAAGAAGACTGGGCTCCTCGTATCAAACAAGGTAAAGACACCCTGCACAAACACGCACTCGAAGGCTTTAACGCAATGCCTGCCAAAGGCGGTAACGGTAGCCTGAGCGATGATGAAGTGAAAGCTGCAGTTGATTACATGGCTAATCAGTCTGGTGCTAAATTCTAAGATTTGATTTTGAATCTCGAATAGAAAGCGCATTCTGCAAAAGGATGCGCTTTTTTCGTGCAGGAAATCCGGATCTTGCTATAATACTGAAGTAGTAAATTATTCTCATGATCAAGGGTCGCCTGAAAGATTCAGACGGCCTTCGAATACAATCAAGATTCTTTTAAAGAAGTTCAACCATATTCACATACGACAAAACAATCACGGAGTTATCTCATGGCAAAAAAATATTTCGGTACTGACGGTGTGCGCGGCGAAGTCGGTCAGTTTCCTATCAATCCTGATTTTGTCCTGAAATTAGGCTATGCGGCAGGTCAGGTTTTGGTGCAGCACGAAGGCGAAATCAAACCGACCGTCTTGATCGGTAAAGACACGCGTATTTCAGGCTATATGCTGGAAGCTGCGCTGATTGCCGGTTTTACCGCCGCCGGTGTTAATGTTATTCAAACCGGCCCTCTGCCGACTCCGGGCGTGGCGTATTTGACCCGTGCTTTGCGTTTGTCTGCCGGTGTGATGATTTCTGCTTCCCACAATGTTTATTCCGATAACGGCATTAAATTCTTTGCCGAAGGCGGTGTGAAGCTGAGCGATGAAATCGAGTTGGAAATCGAAGCCAAAATCGATGAGGAAATGAAAACTCAGCCCTCCAGCCGTCTTGGCCGTGCGCGCCGGATTAATGGTGCGGATGACCGCTATATCGAGTTTTGTAAATCCACTTTCCCAAGTCATTTGGACTTGCGCGGTCTGAAATTGGTGGTCGATACCGCCAATGGTGCGGGCTATGCGGTTGCGCCTAAAGTATTCCATGAATTGGGTGCGCAAGTGGTCAGTATCGGTAATGAGCCGAACGGTTACAACATCAATGAAAAATGCGGTGCGACCCATCCGAAAGCTTTGCAAGCCGCTGTGTTGCAAAATGAAGCCGATTACGGCATTGCCTTGGACGGCGACGGCGACCGTTTGATGATGGTTGACCGCAATGGCAAAGTGTATGACGGCGACAGCTTGATTTATGTGATTGCCAAAGCACGCGCGCACGAAGGCGTGGAAATCGGCGGCGTTGTGGGCACGGTAATGACCAATATGGCGATGGAAATTGCTTTGAAAGAGCAGGGCGTTGATTTCTGCCGCGCCAAAGTGGGCGACCGCTATGTGTTGGAACAGCTCCACCAACGCGGTTGGCTGATTGGCGGCGAAGCCAGCGGTCATATTTTGTGTATGGACAAACATAATACCGGCGACGGCATCATTTCCGCGCTGCAAGTTTTGGCCGCATTGCAAACCTTGAATCAAGACCTTGCCACTGTTTGCGCCGATTGGCAGCCGTATCCGCAAACCATGATTAACGTCCGCATCAAAAAAGGTCAAAACTGGCAGGATGCTTCCAAAGAGGCTTTGGCCGAAGTGGAAAAAGAACTCGAAGGCAAAGGCCGCGTGGTCTTGCGTGCATCCGGTACCGAGCCTGTCGTGCGTGTGATGGTGGAAGCCAAACAGGCGGATTGGGCGAAAAAAGGCGCAGAAAAAATTGCCGCTGCCATTCAAGGTCAAAAGTAACAGTGTGTTTGATGTTGAATTGAACTAAATAAAAGGCCGTCTGTTGTTCAGACGGCCTTTGTGTTTCAGTTGAAAGCTTAATTGCTCAAGACATCAACGCCTTTAGGGGGCGTGAATTTGAACATACCGCTGGAAAGGTTAGGCTTGGTGTTCAAACCGCTGAAGCTGATGCTGGTTTGGTTACCGAAGCTGTCTTTCAGCTGCATGGCGGCGAGGTTGTCGCCTTTGAAGCCGATGCGGATGTATTGGTAGCCGGCGTTGTTTTTCTTAGGCGTAGCCAAAACGTAGTCGATGCCGTTGGCAGAGCCGTCTTCTTTCAGCGTGTAGCTGCTGTCCAATGCCGTTTTGTTGGAGAGGATGGCGGCAGGGCTGTCGCCGATGGTTTGGTCTTGTGAGGACTTGGTTACTTGCGCCAAATCTACGTCATAGAGCCAAATGGTTTTGCCGTCGCCGACGATGGTTTGTTTGTAGGGTTTGGTGTATTCCCATTTGAATAAGCCCGGGCGCAGGATTTTGAATGTGCCGTATGTGGTTTGGGTTTTCTTTTTGCTGTGAACGGTTTGGCTGAAGTTGCCGCTGATACCGTCGGCGTCATTATTGAATTTTTTCAGGGCGTCCACTGCGCCGGCTTGTGCAAAGCCGACGGCTGAAGAAAGCAGCGCGGCAGCGGTCAGGGTGAACAGTCGGGTAGTTTTCATGTTTTGGTTCCTTGTTCGGAGAGATGGGTTCAGTATAGACGTTATGGTGTAACAGGCAAGGGGCTGAATGGAGGGTTTAATTTGTGTAAATATGAAAAATCCAATCAAGTGACTGAAATAATTTCATTTCTTCAGACGGCCTGCATTTGGTTTTGACGTTTTTTTAATGAAGCACACAATGGTTTGGTGTGGTATTTAATGTCATTTTACGGAAAGCGTGAAATTATAGTCTTTCTGTTTGCTTTTTAAAACGGTTATAATATTTGTCTTTTTAAAACAATGGTTTTGTATGTATCTGAATCCTTATCCTTTATTGGAACAGGCTTTGCTGTCGGACAATCCGGATGAAAAGGGAAGATTGACTCAGGCCTTGTTTGCGCAGTTGGGCGAGGCGGAAGGTTTGACGGTTGAAGAGTCAAAACCCGTGGATTGCCGTTTTGCCGGACATCCGTTGCGTCCGCGTTTGGTTGCGCCTTCGGAAGTCACGCCGCGCAAGATGAATACGGTCGAAGGCTATGCAGCCATGTTGCACGCGATTGCGCACATTGAGTTTAATGCGATTAATCTGGCTTTGGATGCGGCGTATCGTTTTCGCAATATGCCGTTTCAGTTTGTACGCGATTGGGTAAGGGTGGCGAAAGAAGAAGTGTTTCACTTCGGCTTGATGCGTGGCCGTCTGAACAGCTTGGGCTACGATTACGGCGATTTTGAAGCGCACGGGCATTTGTGGGACATGGCGTATAAAACCGCTTACGATCCCTTGTTGCGCATGGCTTTGGTGCCGCGGGTATTGGAAGCGCGCGGTCTGGATGTTACGCCGGGTATTCGTGCAAAAGTGGCGCAGCGTGGCGATATGGAAACCTGCGATGTGTTGGATATTATTTACCGCGATGAAGTGGGGCATGTCGCCATCGGCAATCATTGGTATCAGCATCTTTGCCGTGAGCGCGGTTTGGAACCGGTTGCCTTGTTCCGCAGCCTGATTGCGCGTTACGATATGTTTATCTTCCGCGGCTACGTCAATATCGAAGCACGGGAACGTGCAGGATTCAGCCGTTTCGAGCTGGATATGTTGGAAGATTTTGAGAAAAGTTTGAAACAGGATAAAAAGGCCGTCTGAAACGGTAAAACCATCATGGCACATCATCACGATCATTCGCACGCTCATACGCATACCGCCAACAAGCAGGTATTGCGCATTTCATTTTTCGTTATTGCCGGATTTATGCTGGTTGAGGCGGTCGGCGGCTGGCTGACCAACTCTTTGGCCCTGCTTTCCGATGCGGGGCATATGTTCAGCGATGCGTTTTCGCTGGGTATGGCATTGTGGGCATTCAAACTTGGCGAGAAACAGACCACGCTGCAAAAGACATTCGGTTACAAACGTTTTGAAATTTTGACGGCGATGTTTAACGGATTGTCGCTGGTGTTGATTGCGGCGATGATTTTTTATGAAGCAGTCAAACGATTGTTTTATCCGCCGGAAATTTTGACGGGCGGCATGTTAATGGTCAGTATCATCGGATTGCTGGTCAACATCGGCGTCGCCGTTTATATGTTGAAAAATAGCGATACCGAAGAAAACGTCAATATGCGCGGCGCGTATCTGCATGTAATCAGCGATTTGTTCGGCTCGATAGGGGCGATTGTCGCAGCAGTGCTGATAATGGCGTATGGCTGGCAATGGGCGGATACGGTTGCCAGCGTATTGGTGGCGGCTTTGGTAGGGCGCAGTGGCTGGAAGCTGTTTAAACAGACTTTGCACATTTTGATGGAAGGCGCGCCGGAAAACATCCATACCGATGAGTTGCTCAGCGTGATCCGCAATACGGAAGGCGTAAAATCCGTTCATGACTTGCATGTTTGGACGATTACCAGCAATATCCACGTTTTGTCCTGCCATATTGTCGTAGATGGCAGCATGACGGTTGCAGAGTCCGAACAAATCGCCTACCGCATCGAACATGAGTTGGCGCATCACAACATCGGACATTGTACGATTCAGATTGAAAGCGAACGGCATCCGCATAAAGATGAAGTTTTGTGTTCGCAGGAAATGCACGAACATCATGAAATGCATGAACATCATAATGAATAATGAGGAAAAAAATGGATAAGAAACAATTAGAGGCAGATTTTCATCATGCCATGTTGGAAATTTATGATTTGGCAAAGAAATTACCAACGCCTTATAGGGCTACGCGGTTTAAGCAAATGGTAGATGAGATGGGTGGTAAGGCTGCAGCCGATAAATTACTGGCTTCGCCAGATATTAGCCAAGGCTTAGGAGAGCTATACCTTGCAGGCCAAGAAAAAGGATTAAAAATCAGCATGGAGTATTTAATTCTCCAAGAGCGATGGTCGCCGTTGTTCACAGAAGAACAGAAAAGCATTGCGCGTAAAAAATTAAAGCAATGCGGTTTAGATGTTTAAAAATTTATCATCACCATTAACCATATTCAGGCCGTCTGAAACTTGTTGAATTGTTCAGACGGCCTTCTAAAATCATCAAAGGAACACTTATGACCCAAGCCGTATTATTCGACCTTGACGGCACGCTTGCCGATACCGCACTTGATTTGGGTGGCGCGCTCAACACGGTATTGCGCCGACACGGTTTGCCTGAAAAAAGCATGGATGAAATCCGTCCGCAGGCCAGCCACGGTGCGAGCGGTTTGCTCAAACTCGGTGCAGGCATTACGCCCGAGCATCCGGACTATATGCAATGGCGCAAAGAATTTTTGGACGAATACAGCCGCTGCTATGCCGACCAAACCATCTTGTTTGACGGCGTAAACGAAATGCTGGAAGCCTTAGTTCGACGCGGTATCCAATGGGGCATTATCACCAACAAGCCCATGCGCTTTACCGATGTCCTCGTGCCTAAACTCGGGTTTACCGTGCCTCCCGCCGTGATTGTCAGCGGTGATACTTGCGATGAACCCAAGCCCAGCGTGAAGCCCATGTTTTATGCGTGCGAACAGATGGGTGTCGAAGCGCAGCGATGTTTTTATGTCGGCGATGCCGAGCGCGATATGCAGGCAGGCAAGAATGCCGGGATGACAACCGTGCTTGCCGATTGGGGCTATATTTCTACCGAAGACCAAACCGAAAACTGGCTTGCCGATTTCCGTATTGCCACGCCTTTGGATTTGTTGGCAATCTTGCGTTAAAACCCTGTAATAATCCGTTTTCAGACGGCCTGAAACGGCGTAAAATTACATAAATTTGTATTTTTTCAACCGTTTTACTACTTGTAAAGAGAAAAATCATGTTCTTCAAGCATATCGAAGCAGCTCCTGCTGATCCGATTTTAGGTTTGGGCGAAGCGTTTAAAGCCGAAACCCGTCCCGAAAAAGTCAATCTCGGCATCGGCGTGTACAAAGACGCATCCGGCGCAACGCCTATTGTCAAAGCCGTCAAAGAGGCTGAAAAACGCCTGTTGGAAAGTGAAACAACCAAAAACTACCTCACCATCGACGGCGTTGCCGATTACAACGAGCAAACCCAAATCCTGTTGTTTGGCAAAGACCATGAAATCATTGCCAGCCGTCGCGCCAAAACAGCGCAAAGCCTTGGCGGAACAGGCGCATTGCGCATTGCTGCCGAGTTTGCCAAACGCCAGTTGAACGCGCAAACCATCTGGATTTCCAATCCGACTTGGCCAAACCACAACGCCATTGCCAAAGCAGTCGGTATCCAAGACAAACCATATCGTTATTACGATGCCGCCAAACACGGTTTGGATTGGGACGGCATGATTGAAGACTTGAGCCAAGCGCAAAAAGGCGACATCGTCCTGCTGCACGGCTGCTGCCACAACCCTACCGGCATCGACCCTACGCCCGAACAATGGGAAACTTTGGCAAAACTTTCTGCCGAAAAAGGCTGGTTGCCACTGTTTGACTTTGCTTACCAAGGCTTCGGCAATGGTTTGGAAGAAGATGCCTACGGCTTGCGCGTGTTCTTGAAACACAATACAGAATTGCTGATTGCCAGCTCTTATTCCAAAAACTTCGGTATGTACAACGAACGCGTCGGCGCGTTCACTTTGGTGGCCGAAGATGAAGCAACAGCAGCCCGCGCCCACAGCCAAGTCAAAACCATCATCCGTACCTTGTATTCCAACCCGGCTTCACACGGTGCGAACACCATTGCACTGGTGTTGAAAAATGATGATTTGAAAGCACAATGGATTGCCGAACTCGATGAAATGCGCGGCCGCATCAAAGCCATGCGCCAAAAATTTGTCGAGTTGCTCAAAGCAAAAGGCGCAAGCCAAGACTTTGATTTCATTATCGAACAAAACGGCATGTTCTCTTTCAGCGGCTTGACTCCCGAACAAGTCGACCGTTTGAAAAACGAGTTTGCCATTTATGCCGTCCGCTCCGGCCGCATCAACGTTGCCGGCATTACCGATGACAACATCGATTATTTGTGCGAGAGCATTGTGAAAGTGTTGTAATTGTCGAATTAAAGGCAAAGGCCGTCTGAATCATTCAGACGGCCTTTATTTTTGACTTGTCAGCTTATCCGGCAACTGTGTTCATTCCCCAATAAATCACCGCATAGCGCAGCAGTTTGCCTGCAATCAGAATAATGGCGCAATGCAGGGCATTGAGCCTGAGCCAGCCTGCGGCAAGGGGGAGGGCATCACCGATAATGGGTAGCCATGCAAATAATAGCGGCCAAATTCCCCAACGATTAAGCCTTTCCAACATTTTTTCAGACGGCCTTTTTTTATTTGGAAACATCCTGCCCATGTAATACGAAACCATACTGCCCAAGCCATTCGCCAATCCGGCACACAAACATGCGCCGAGGGCATGTTGCGGATATTGGTATACAAATGCGGCGTATGCCGCCTCGGATGTACCCGGAAGTAGTGTGGCAGAAGTAAAGGCAGAGGCAATCAGGCCAAGGTAAGCGTAAAGAAAGGGCATATTTTGAGTTATATTAATGAGTATTGTAAAAAAGAAATAACAGGCTTAATAAGAGGATTATGCCTTTATTTTTTAATCTATCAAAATATAAATCCAATATTATTGAATTTTTTAAAATTAAACAGCTGAAGGATAATGTAGTTGACTGTTAGAAAATAGTTTTCAAAGTGACGGATTATCAGTATGATACGGGCGCCTGTTAATGGGTGTTAAGTTTAATGAACTGATTTAAGCTCGTTTTTCCAGCAAATCTTAACAAAACGAAAGGCAAATAATGTCTGCGCATTCACAACAAAATCATACTCCTGCGCTGGTTGTCCTAACCACACTCTTTTTCATGATGGGTTTCATTACCTGCATGAACGATATTTTGATTCCGCATTTGAAAGATATTTTCGACCTGACTTATGTTCAGGCGATGCTGATTCAATTCTGTTTCTTTACCGCTTATGCGATTATGTCGATCCCGATGGGCTATTTGGTCGGCAAAATCGGCTATAAAAGGCTACAAAGCTGACAAATAATTCATCATGATAACAGGCCGTCTGAAACCTTATGGGATTTCAGACGGCCTTTTGACTTTGTGGCATAATGATTTAAATGACAGGAGGAAAAAATGGCCAAAATCATTTTGCTGCATGGCTTGCATATGCATTCGTGGGTCATGAGGCCGCTGGCGTATTTGCTGGAACAAGAAGGTTTTGAAGTTGCGCTGTTCGATTATTGCAGTGTGTTGCACTCGATGAACCGACATGTTGAGGACTTGGCCCGATGGATTGATGAGAACCATGCTGATGAAACGCTGCACTTTGTCGGCCACAGTTTGGGCGGCTTGGTTTTACGCAATTTTGCGGCGGCATATCCGGATAAAGTCAGCGGTCGTATCGTTACCATGGGTACGCCGCACCAAGGCAGCCGGGCTGCGCAACGTGTGCTCAATTTGGGTTTGCAAAAGCCGGTATTGGGCGGCTCTTACAAAGGGGCGTTGGACGGCAGTATGCCTGAGTTGCCTGTCGGTATTGAGCTGGGCAGTATCGCCGGTAACAAACCGTATGGGCTGGGCCGTGTTTTAGGTTTGCACGGCGCACATGATGGTACGGTTTTGGTCAGCGAAACGCATTGTCCGAATATGCGCGATCATGTCGTTTTGCCGGTCAGCCATAGCGGTATGCTGTTCAACCGCAAAACTGCCGGGCAGGTGGTGGCATTTTTGCATGATGGATATTTTAAAAAGCAATAAAAACACCATTTATTCCAATTAAAAAATATTTTATTCTAAATAATTCGTTTATTTTAAAGAAAATGGCAAGAATTCGTGAACGTTGTTTTCGTAAAATAATCAGCAGGCCGTCTGAAACCGGTTTTTCAGACGGCCTGTTATGCTAAAATCTGTTAAATACTTATTAAAAAGGCAAAGAACAATGTTTGCTTTCAAATCCTTACTCAATATGCCGCGTTTCGAGGCCATTGCGGTGGCCTTGGCTTTGGTGGCGGCAATGGGTTATACGATTATTTCGCTTGAATGGCTGCCGCATATGTCGATTGTAACGGCGATCGTGGTCTTGCTTTTGTACGGCTTGATGCGCGGCTTGAAATATCAAGACATGCAAAACGGTATGATCGGCGCGGTCGGGCAGGGCATGGGCGCGATTTATCTGTTTTTCTTTATCGGCCTGATGGTCAGCGCGCTGATGATGAGCGGTGCGATTCCGACGCTGATGTATTATGGTTTCGGATTGATTTCGCCGACTTATTTTTATTTCTCGGCGTTTGCGCTTTGCTCGGTCATCGGTATTTCCATCGGCAGTAGTTTGACGACTTGTGCGACTGTCGGCGTGGCATTTATGGGGATGGCGGCTGCATTTCATGCCGATATGGCGATGACGGCAGGTGCGATTGTGTCGGGCGCGTTCTTCGGCGATAAAATGTCGCCGCTTTCCGATACGACCGGTATTTCTGCTTCGATTGTCGGCATTGATTTGTTCGAACACATCAAAAACATGATGTACACCACTGTGCCTGCGTGGTTGATCAGTGCGGCCTTGATGTTGTGGCTCTTGCCCAATGTTGCCGCGCATGACATGAACAGCGTCGAAGCTTTCCGCGCGCAATTGGAAGCAACCGGTTTGGTGCATGCTTATTCATTGATTCCGTTTGCTTTATTGGTCGTCCTCGCCCTGATGCGCGTCAATGCCATTGTGGCCATGCTGTTTACTGTTGTGGTGGCGCTGATTGTCACTTATTTCCACAGTACGCCTGATTTGAAACAGCTGGGCGCGTGGTTTTACAGCGGATACAAACTCGAAGGTGAAGCATTTAAAGATATTGCCCGCTTGATTTCGCGCGGCGGCTTGGAAAGCATGTTCTTTACGCAAACCATCGTGATACTCGGCATGAGCTTGGGCGGCCTGTTGTTCAGCATTGGTGTGATTCCGTCTTTGTTGGAAGCCATTCGTGCGTTCCTGACCAATGCCGGACGCGCTACTTTCAGCGTGGCCATGACATCGGTCGGCGTCAACTTCCTGATTGGTGAACAATATTTGAGTATTCTGCTTTCTGGCGAAACCTTTAAACCGGTTTATGACAAACTCGGCCTGCATTCGCGCAACCTTGCCCGTACGCTGGAAGATGCGGGTACGGTCATCAACCCGTTGGTGCCTTGGAGCGTCTGCGGCGTATTCATCAGCCATGCCTTGGGCGTGCCTGTTTGGGAATACCTGCCTTACGCCTTCTTCTGCTACTTGAGCTTGGCTCTGACGCTGGTGTTTGGCTGGACAGGGCTGACTCTGAGTAAAAAATAAGGGGCTGACGTAGATTAGCCCTAA
>NZ_KV830187.1:0-17946 GCF_001836705.1 Neisseria sp. HMSC061B04 | reverse complement strand
GGAATTTAGGGCTAATCTACGTCAGCCCCTAAAAGAATATTGGGCATTTGATCCACTATTTACACAAATGAATTATCTATTTTTTAAACCATTTGTGCTTTCACTAGTTATCGTGCCTCTTGAGTTTGAGAAACTGTCCAAATTAAGCAAAATCGTCCTATCCGGCGTGATATGCGGTGCTGCTTTTTACTACTTGGCACTCCCACCTTTCATGACATTACTGTATTTCATTATTGCTGTGGCTTTGGCTTTTTCAAAAACTCAATATGCTCAATTTTTAAATAAGATTATTCTGATAAGTATCGTATCCTCATTAATACTGTCGTTCGTTACCATGCCGTTGCTTGAAAACGTATTGGAAGCCTTAGGCACCAGACGATATTATTAAAAATAAACCATAAATTTCAAATTGCATAAATTGAAATTCAGTAGCTTAAATCTTAATAAACTCTATTAATAACTATATGTCCGTATCAAGGCCGTCTGAAATATAATGATTGAGCCAATCTTAAGTAATACAAAAAAGCGGCAAAACAGGATAAATACTGTTTGCCGCTTTTTAATTTACTTCTTTATTTTACTTCTTCAACAATTTTGCCGCTTCAATCGCATAGTAAGTCAAAATACCATCGGCGCCGGCGCGTTTGAATGCCAACAGGCTTTCCAAAATAGTTTTTTCACCATCCAACCAGCCGTTTTGAATGGCAGCCTGAAGCATGGCATATTCGCCGGAAACTTGGTAAGCATAAGTCGGTACGCCGAACTCATCTTTAACTCGGTGGACGACATCCAAATACGGCAGACCCGGTTTTACCATGACCATATCTGCGCCCTCTTGAATATCCAATGCTACTTCGTGCAAGGCTTCGTTAGTGTTTGCAGGGTCCATTTGGTAGGTTTTCTTGTCTGCCTTACCCAAATTGCCGGAGCTGCCGACAGCATCACGAAACGGGCCGTAGAATGCTGAAGCATATTTTGCCGAATACGCCATAATGCGTGTATGGATGTGTCCGGCATCTTCTAAGGCTTCGCGGATGGCAAGAATACGTCCGTCCATCATGTCTGATGGGGCGACGACTTGTGCACCTGCATCGGCATGACACAAAGCCTGTTTTACCAAAACTTCAATGGTTTCATCGTTGAGGACATAGCCATTTTCATCGGTTAAACCGTCTTGGCCGTGAATGGTATAGGGGTCCAAGGCAACGTCGGTCATAATCCCCAGCTCTGGGAATTTCTCGCGCAGGGTTCGCACTACTGTCGGTACCAAGCCTTCCGGGTTATAAGCCTCCTCCGCAAATTCGGTTTTGTTTTGCGTTACCACGGGAAACAAAGCCAGCATAGGAATACCGAGATTCAGTGCTTCTTCAGCGGTAAACAACAATTTATCCAAACTTTGGCGTTTGACGCCGGGCATAGACGGCACTGCCTCTTCCTGATTCTGACCTTCCAATACAAAAACCGGATAGATTAAATCATCTGCCGTCAAAGTATGCTCGCGCATCAGACGGCGTGAAAAATCGTCTTTACGCATACGGCGCATACGGGTGTTTGAGACATAACGCGGAGGGAAATTCATAACAATTGCCTTTCAATAATGAAGTCTTAAAATCAGTCTTCGACTTGACGTATGGCTTTGACCGAACGTTTGATTTCGCTGAGCGTACCGGTTTTATAACTATTACGTTCCTGCTCGGTCATACCGTTTTGATCCAATTTGGCGATATTTTTCAATGCTTCGGCATATTGGCCGTCTGAAAGTTTTTCCTGTTTGATGTGCCAACGGTTTTTCACTTCGGAAGCCGTCCACAAGCCTACTTTGTTGTAGTAGAACAAAATGCTTGCCGCAAGCGTCTTCATATCGCTGTCGGGTTTGGCACTGCCGATACTGCGGCCGATACGGTTGTTACGTTGATCGACTGCCTGGTCGGCAAGGTAACGGCTGAAGTAGTCGTCTTTACCTTCTCGCAACTCCATATCCGTCAGGCGCGCATTACCTGCTTTTTCAGCAATAATGCTGTCGAATTTAGAAGCAATCGCCGCCTGCCATAATGCTTGGCGTACGGCATTAACCTGTGTTCCCCTGCTGTCGCCGTTTGCTTTGTCATCCAAACCTGTACGCTCGGCAAAGCGTGTGGCATTACTGGTCATATTGATTAAGCCCTCGTCCTCCATCCCGATGACTTGGGCGGCCACGGGATGGTTAAGCGCAAATTGTGCCATTTTACTGCGGCGGCTTTGATCTTCCTGATACGATTGGCAACCGGACAATACCAGCATGCCGAGAACGGCGCATTGAATGTGTTTTTTAATATGTTTCATGATGTAACTATCGATATTATTGTGTGAGTTCAACTGATTGTTTAACATAGAAACGCCCGTAAGAGCAAAATAATTCCCATACGGCCAAATCGGCGCATGAATGGCTATTTTATAATAAAAATAAGGCCGTCTGAAAATTTTCAGACGGCATAAGTATTTTTAACCCACCAAGCTTCGAATTTGCGGCCAATAAAACAAACAGGCTATCGAGCAAATAGCAATACTGATACCGGCTGCATTAATGCTGCTGATTTTTTCTTTAAACATTGCCGCACCAATCAGCGTACCCAAAACAATCACGCCGATGTTCATACCGGCAAACACCAAGGTCGGATTATCCTTCATGATTTGGTGTGCCGAGATATAGGTAACAATATTTAAAAAGTTCAGGCAGCCTAAAATCATGCCGCCCACTATACCCTCTTTGGTCCATTTGCTTCCTTTGGCAAACAGGTAGCCAAACATCAAGATACCGGCCAAACAAAATGCCACCAGCAAATTGCCGGCAAACGCGGTACCGCTCTTTGCCACTTGTTTGAACAAAATATCAATGACGCCATAGCCGCACCAAACACCCAAAAGCAGCATCACTTGCGTGCTGAGACCGCCGGATTTCTTACCGCCATCGCTTTTCCAAAGCAAGAAAAACAATGCCGTAAATGCCAATACCAAACCAATCAGACGGCCTTCGGTCAGTTGTTCATGAAAAAGCGTGAATGAAGCGATAATGGGCAAAAACAGCGATAAGCGTTGTGCCGCGTCCGATTTAACGATACCTGCCGCATCGACGGATTTGCCCATAATGACAAACACGCTTGGCAACAAGATACCCAAAGCCGCAAAGAGCCACCAAGTCGGTAAAAACACCTGCGGATTACTCAAATCGGGTTTTAACACCAGCATGGTCAAAGTGACGGCAACGATATAGTTCACCGCTACCGCCTGCTCAATATTGATTTTTTGCTTACGCGCCACTTTCAGCAATACGGAAACCAACACGCTGCAAACGATACTTGCCAATAAATATGCCATGCTTTAGAACCATCCTTGAGTAGGAACAGGCTTATCTTCATTCAGTTTAATCAGTCCGACGACTACGCGATAAATGAGCCAAATACCGGTTGCCACCAAAATCAGCCAACCGATTAAGATAAGTATGGTCAACATCCCGAAAAGCATACCCACCAACGATACCCAAAATGTCTTGGTCAAATAGTCAATATGGCTGGCATAAATACTGCCTTGCGCCTCATCGCGTTTGACATATGCCAAAATCACACCGACAACAGGCGCAAACCAGATAAACAGGCCCAACGCATAGGTAATATAGGCGATAAAAACATAGTTTTTCACTTCAGAATTAGACGTATTGACCATATTGGCCTCCGTATTATTGTTCCCTGTATTATGATTTTCCGTATGATTGACCACCGTATTATTGAAGCCGTTGTCTTGGACTTCCTGAGGCTCGTACTGCATCGCCGCATCATAAGCCAGACGTTTTTCCGGATGAGACAATACTTCAAACGCCTGTCCGATGGCTTTGAAACGCTCCGCATCTTTCTGAATATCCGGATTGGCAACCAATTTGCCGTAAGCCTCGCGGATAACGTTAATATCCGCATCCTGAGACACACCCAAGATTTCGTATAAATTTAATTGTTCCATCTTTATTCCTATCCTTTATGCATCCACTGCAACATGAACATCTTGCGGATTGAGCGTACGCAGGTTTTCAGGCTTCATGCCCACGATAAAACCGCGTTTGCCGCCATTGATAAAAATCTCGTCCAAAGCCCAAATGCTTTCTTCCACATAAACCGGCAACGCGGTTTTCATACCGAACGGCGATGTCCCGCCGACCAAATAGCCCGTCCATTTCGCCGCCTGATCCGCCGTTGCCGGCTCGATGTGTTTCAAGCCCAGTTCGCGTGCCAGATTGCGGGTGGAAATATGTTTGTCGCCGTGCATTAACACAACCAAGCCTTTTTTGTGTTCATCCTGCAGGACGATTGTTTTGATGACTTGATGCTCGGGCTTGCCCGTACATTCGGCAAAACGCGCCGTACCGCCGTGTTCTTCATACGCGTAAACATAAGGGATAAAATCGATTTTTTTACTGCGTAAAAAGCGCACCGCCTGCGTAACCGGATATTCTACTTTACTCATGGTTGCTTTCCGCCATCCTTTTCAGACGGCCCCTCTTAAATGTGGAACGTAAACAGTCGCAATGTTACCATACCTTCTTTTTGAAATCAGGAGACAACATGGACATCCGCTATCTTGGCACAAGCAAACGCTATTCGGAAGCCGTCGTAGCCAACGGCTTGGTTTTCCTCTCCGGCATGGTTCCCGAAAATCCTGAAGCCGACGCCAAAGCGCAAACTGAAAATGTTTTGGCGCAAATCGATTCATGGCTCGCCCAATGCCAATCCGACAAAGCCCACATTTTAGAAGCCACCATCTATCTGCCCGATATGAACGACTACGCCGCCATGAACGAAGCCTGGGACGCATGGACAGCCCCTGAACGCGCTCCGGCCCGCGCCTGTGTGGAGGCGAAACTGGCTTCGCCCGACTGGAAGGTTGAAATCAAAATTACCGCCCTTCAAATCAAATAAAGCACAAATATCAGGCCGTCTGAAAACGCAGCTTCAACCAAGCAAGCGCAGTTTTTCAGACGGCCTTTATTCTTTTGCGGTACAATACCGCCCTTAAATTTTTCTATTATTTCAAAGCACAAACAGCCATGTCCAAAAAAACCAAGCAAGAATTAGAAAACAACAAACTCAGCAAACGCCTGCGCCACGCCGTCGGCGATGCCATTAACGATTTCAATATGATTGAGCCGGGCGACAAAATCATGGTCTGCCTCTCAGGCGGTAAAGACAGCTACGCCCTTTTAGACATCCTGCGCCAGCTTCAAGCCAGCGCGCCGATTGATTTTGAACTGGTCGCCGTTAATCTCGACCAAAAACAGCCGGGCTTCCCTGAAGAGGTATTGCCGACCTATCTCGAAAGCATCGGCGTCCCCTACAAAATCGTTGAAGAAGACACCTACTCCACCGTCAAACGCGTGTTGGACGAAGGCAAAACGACTTGTTCGCTGTGCAGCCGCCTGCGCCGCGGCATTCTCTACCGCACCGCAAAAGAATTGGGCTGCACCAAAATCGCCTTGGGACACCACCGCGACGACATTCTTGCCACCATGTTCCTGAATATGTTTTACGGCGGCAAACTCAAAGCCATGCCGCCCAAACTGGTGAGCGACAACGGCGAACATATCGTCATCCGTCCTCTGGCGTATGTCAAAGAGAAGGACTTGATCAAATACGCCGAGCTGAAGCAATTCCCAATTATCCCATGCAACCTCTGCGGCTCCCAGCCCAACCTGCAACGCCAAGTCATCGGCGACATGCTGCGCGATTGGGACAAACGCTTCCCCGGCCGTATCGAGTCCATGTTCTCCGCCCTGCAAAACGTCGTTCCATCACATTTAGTCGATACCGAACTCTTCGACTTTGTCGGCTTGGAACGCGGTCAAAACCTGAAACATGGTGGCGACTTAGCGTTTGACAGCGAAAAAATGCCGGAACGTTTCTCCGACGGCAGCGAAGAAGACGAAAGCGAAATCAAAATCGAGCCGCAAAAAGCCGAACGCAAAGTCATCAATATTCTGGCAAACAAACCTAAAACCTGCGGTTTATAATTCCATTTAATATTCAGACGGCCTTTCGGTAAATAGCTACCGAAAGGCCGTCTGAATATTCATATTTAAAATTTTTCTATTCTTTTTTATCTATTCTTTCCCTGACAAACCGTGCAGCAGCAATCCCAATACGTCTTGCGGCAACTTTTGCGGCGCGGCGGCATAAAGCGCGGCCAGTTGCGGATGGCGCATCAATATATCCGCCTGACGGATGAACAGGTCGATGAGTTCCACCGGCAAATCGGGCTGAATCAGGCGGCGTTGTTGCAGGGTGTGGAAGAATCCGCGCATAAAGGCGTATTTTTCTTCATTCAATTCGTGGAAAAACCGCTCCAGCTCCAAATCGGTGTTCTCTTCAATGTCGCGCAGGAAGGCGGCGGAATAAAGTTCTTCAAACGATTGTTTTTGCAGGGCAAACACAGCCTCGGCGGCTTCGCGCAGGCTGCATTGCCGTGCAAGCAGGTTTTCAAATTCGGCACGGACGCGGTTTTTCTGCTCGGTAACAATTTCCTGCAAGAGCGCGTTTTTACCGCTGTAATATTTGTAGAAAGTGACGCGGCTGACGGCGGCCTCGGCGCAGATGCTGCCTACGGATACGGCGGAAAAGCCGTGTTCGCGGAACAGGCGGCGGGCGGTGTCGATGATGGTTTGTTGTTTGCTGGCAGTCATGACGGTAGGAAGGTTTTGATTTTGTTTATAAAGGGTTTTCACTAAAGTTATCCGCAAATCGGATACTCATCATAATAGTGGATTAACTTTAAACCAGTACGGCGTTGCCTCGCCTTAGCTCAAAGAGAACGATTCTCTAAGGTGCTGAAGCACCAAGTGAATCGGTTCCGTACTATCTGTACTGTCTGCGGCTTCGTCGCCTTGTCCTGATTTTTGTTAATCCACTATATTTCCCCACGGCGGCAATGGCAATATGGTGGCGTTTCAGACGGCCTCTTTCCTTGTCCCTCCGCTCCACCCTACGGATGAGGGCTATCGGATGCTTGGCAGGCCAAATTCATGAAGATTACAGAATCTCCCTCCTCCAACCTCTCCCCCAAATAGGAGAGGGATTTTTTTGGACGATTCACAAGATAAGAGGGGAAATAAAGTGAATGATAAACACTTGCATTCCTGTTTCTAATTTCTTATACTTTACATTAATAGTTTGTTTTATGTAAATGTGTAAACACAAATATTTGCATACTGACGGAGAAATTGATTGCCTGATATTCAATCCGCCCCGACGTATGCCGTCTGAAAGGATAAGAAATGCAGAAACACACCCTCCGTCGCCTGCCGCTACTGCTTGCCGCCGCCTTTGCCTCCGAATGGATTTATGCCGCCGATGCGGCGCAAGACGCGGAACAGGTGCAGTTGGAAGAAGTCGTCGTCACCGGCGAACGTGCCAACCGCAGCGGCTTTGAAACCGCCACATCCAACCGCGTCTTCACCACACCAAACATCGACCGCAGCGGCCACAATCTTTCCGCCACCGACCTGCTCAAACAGACCGTGAACACGGTGGACTTAGGCAGCGGCAACGATTTGCCGACCGTGCGCGGCGTGGATGGCTCTGGCCCCGCCGTCGGTGCGGTCGCATTTTTTGCGGGCACGCGGCCGCGCCTGAACCTATCCATAGACGGTCGCTCCGCCACTTACAACGAATACGCCTTCGGCACGCAGTCGCTGTGGGACATGCAGCAGGTGGAAGTCTTGCGCGGGCCGCAAAGCCATGTGCGCGGGCAGAACGCGGTGGCGGGCGCGGTGGTGATGCGTTCCAAAGACCCGACCGACGAATGGGAAGGCGCGCTGCGCTTGGGTTTGGGCAACCAAAAAACGCGTAATGTTGCCGGCGTAGTGTCCGGCCCGATTGTGAAAAATAACCTTGCCTTCCGCCTGAGCGCGGAGCGGCAGCAGCGCGAAAGCTACGAGCCGTTCGTGTCCTACGAGCCGACCGGCAACCCGCGCCGTGTGGAAAACACCAACGTGCGCTTCAAACTCCTGCTCACGCCCGAAAACCATCCCGATTTTTACAGCCGCCTGACGCTGAACCACATCCGTTCGCGCACGCCGCAAAACGAAATCATGGGCAACACCGCCAGCCGCCGTTTTATAAAAGAAAAGCCCGTGTTCGTAACCGGCTCGACATCGGGCATCTGGGACGTATCGTGGCAGCTTAACGACTATCTGAAACTGGAAAACAAACTGGTTTACGGCCGCTACCACAACGAGCGGCTGCACCTGCCGATGACCGTCAACCCGCAAGGCGTGCCCGCCGAACTCAAAGGCCGCGAATTGCAATGGGAACCGGTATTGCATTTTTCAAACAAAGGCCGTCTGAAAGGCCTTGCCGGACTGCACTACTTCCGCAGCAAACAAGACGAATGGGTAGATATCAGCAACGTCGGCGGCCGCAACACCTTTGACGACCACAATAGCGTACGCGCCCTGTTTGCCGAAACCACATACAGCCCCAGCGAAAAATGGGACATCACGGCCGCCGCCCGCCTTGAAAAAGAAACGCACAAACGAAGCGGCGGCAGCGGCGCACTGCACCTCGATTTAGACAAAGGCCAGACCGTGTTCCTGCCCAAAATCGACATCGCCTTCAAACCCACCGACCAATGGGTCAGCGGCATCAAAGCCGCGCGCGGCTACAACCCCGGCGGCGCGGGCATCACCTTCGGCCGCCCCGTCGTAACCTACACTTATGAACCCGAATATGTGAACAACTACGAGTGGTACACCCGCTGGCGCAGCGCAGACCGCCGCCTGCAACTCTCCGGCAACCTGTTCCTGAACCACTACCGCGACATGCAGCTCCCCTTCTATCTCGGCACCAACTCCGTCGTCATCCGCAACGCCAAAAAAGTCCACACCTACGGCGCGGAACTCGCCGCCGACTGGCAGGCGACTGACAGCCTGAAACTCACCACCGGACTGGGACTGCTCAACACCAAAATCAAAAGCTATCCCAACAGCGGCATCGAAGGCAACAAACTCGGCCGTGCGCCCAAATACACCGCCAACATCGGCGTGAAATACCTGAACGACAAAGGTTGGGAAGCCGGCGGTGACGTGCGCTTCTACGGTGGCTACTACTCCGCCGCCGACAATGCCGAATCAGGCAAAATCGGCGCATACAACCAAGTTAACCTCTACACCGCCTACAACTTCAAACAAGGCCGCGTCTCGCTCTACGCCGACAACGTGTTCAACCGCCGCCGCCCCATATTCATTTCCAGCGCCGACCGCCAAGACGCACTCTACCAACGCCCCAGAAGCGTAGGCGTGAGCGCGGAATGGAAGTTTTAAATGAAACTGAAATAATCGAGGCCGTCTGAAAAAACATAGGTCGGACATTTATGCCCGACCTACTGTTTATTCCTCCAAAACACCCAAAGGAATCCCATGCACTACTTCACCCCCGCCAAAACCCTGCCCGAAGGCATCATCTACCTGACCGACCTGACCCACGTCGCCGACTTTGCCGACTGGCTGTCCGAATTCGAAACCCTGTTAAACCAAAACCCCCGCTTCGCCACCGTCTGCACCCCGATGCGGCGGCAGGTGAGCGACGAACAGCGCATTGCCGACCGCAAAACCTACATCGAATGGATAAAGGCACACCGGCCGCAACTGTCCGAACGCTGCGCCGCCATGCTCCTTATCGAACCCGACGCGGCGCAACTGGCGTTCTTCCGCGAACAATCCTCCAAACTCGGCCCTGCATTGGGCGTGAACTACATCGTCGAAGCAGATGAAACAACCGCCCTGCTTCGCGCAGAAGAAGCATTGAAGGCCGTCTGAAAAGATACTAAACCTATTTAAATACAAATCAAGTATTGCCACCCAATATGTTCAGACGGCCTTGTCCCTTTATTCGCCTCATCTTCAAAAGAATCATGTGATGTCCGACAATCAGATTTCCCCAAACTCACGCGACTGGCTGATGCTTATCGGCGGCAGCACCTACAAATTCACGCTAACCGGTTTTTACCTGGTCGCGCTGGTCGCCATTTTGAAAAACCACGGTTACAGCCTGAACCAACTAAGCTGGATTCATTTAATCGGCAGTATCGAAGCGGCGAAGATGTTGTTTGCCGCGCTAATGGAACGGCGGCCGGCGGGGCGGTTCGGGCGGTTTCGCGGCTGGCTGCTGGCGGCGACGCTAGGGCTTTCGGCAGTGTTCGGGCTGATGGCCTGCACCGACATCACGCAGAACTTCCCGCTACTTCTGGCCTGCTGCGTTTTGCTCTCGGCCATGTCGGCAGTGTACGGCTGCGCGATGCTGGGTTTGTCGTGTATTGTCCTGCCTCACCGCGAACGCGGTTTCGGCGGCGTGATTCAAACGATGGCGGCGCGCGGCGGCAAGATGATCGGCGGCGCGCTGGTGTTGTGGCTGTATCAGGAATACGGACAGACGGCGGCGGCCGGCTTTATGCTGGCGTTCAGCCTGCTGATGCTGCTGCAACTCTTGTACTACCGCGAGCCGGAAAGCCCGACCGCGCAAGGCAGTTGGACGGCGTTGGCGGCGCGGCTGGTTTCTTTTTGGCAGCAACCTGAAACGGGCTGGCGGTGGCTGGTTTTGCTGTTTGCCGTTGCCGCACCGTATGCGTTTATGGCGGCAACTTTTGTACCCAAACTGGCGGATTTGGGCTTTACTCCGAAACAGACGGGCGGGATTCTGGCGGTAGGTATTCCTGTTGCCTGCCTGATTGTGACGCCGCTGTCGGGCTGGTTTTCGCGCAATTATCCGCGCCGCAAACTCGTGTTCCTGCTCTACGCGCTGCAACTGCCGCTTTTGGCATCTATGAACGCTATCGACGCGCTCGCCCGCGTCCACCCTTGGCTGCCGCCCGCTCAAATCATCGCCCTGAGCCTGAGCTACACGCTGCTGCTGCCGGTGATACTAGCGTTGGTGATGGACAAGTCCGACCGCGCCACCGCCGCACTCGACAGCAGCCTGCAATTTTCCGTCGTCCTGCTCGGCAGTTACGTGGCCGGTTTCGCTGCCCTGCGGCTGGCAAAGGCTATTGGTTATACAGATGCGTATTGGGTTGCAGTGTACTTGGCCGTATTGGTAGGCCTGCTTTTATATTTGAATAGAAATTTATTCAATTATTCGGATCGTGATGCACAATAATTCGCTTAGATATTTATCCATCGATTTTAATTGAGCGCGCCTCCGGATAATTTTTCATTTTATTGCACAATCTCTCATGAAAATATAACAAAACGTGCCCATAATACTGCCGTTATTACACTCTTACATTCAAAAGGAACCTCATGACTGCTGTTCTCATCGTTCTCGGCTTGATTGCTATTGTTGTCGGCATCTTAGGCACTATTTATCCCGCCCTGCCTGGATTGGGTTTGATGTTTGGTGGCGCATGGTTGTTGGGTTATGCCGGCGATTATCAAGTGTTTGGCTCGGGCACGCTGACCTTTTTGGCCATCGTTGCCGTATTTGGTACTGCGATGGACTATGTGGCAGGGGCATTGGGTGCAAAATATACCGGCGCAAGTAAAACTGCGGTTTGGAGCGCGTTTATCGGCGGCATCGTCGGCGCATTCTTCTCTATTCCCGGTCTGTTGCTCGGCCCGTTGGCAGGTGCGGCCATCGGCGAATTTATCGCACGCAAAGACACTTGGCAGGCAGGTAAAGTCGGTATCGGTACGTTTATCGGTTTTATCATCGGTACCGTGGCCAAAATCGGCTGCGCCTTGACCATTGCAATGACCATCCTGTTTGTTTGGTTGGCCTCGTTGTTCTAAGACAAAACATTAAAGGCCGTCTGAATTTCAAGCATTCAGACGGCCTTTTCATTTCATTGTTTATTTGCCGCAGCAAGCTTTGTATTTTCTACCACTGCCACACGGACAAGGATCGTTGCGACCCACTTTTTCGCCTTCGCGGCGGACGGTTTGCGGTTTATTGATGATGGCCTGCCAGTACCAGTAAATATCCAACAGGACATGCGGCAAATCAGATTCCAGCTGGGTCAGCTCTTTTTCATTCAGATGCAAGATGACTTCGCCGTTTTCCTCATCGTCATAAATACCGCCCAAAGCCATAATCGGATAGAACAAATCTTCAAACTCTTCCTGATCGACTGCTTCAAACCAATCGGTAGGCACAATATCCAGTGCATAAAGATAGGCGTTACACCATGTGTAGAAATCCGGATTACCGGCTTCGTCTTCATAAAACCACAAATCCGGCAGGATTTTCTCATTGAGCTTCATGCGCATATCGGCGGCCATTGCCATCACCAAACGCTCGATTTCGGTACGCTCTTTGGCATCAAACAAAGATTCTTCACCCAAAATTTCAGGCAGCCAGTTGGTCGGATTCAAAGCATCCGGACCGCTCAATAAAGCCATCATAAAACCTTGAACTTCATCACAACGCATAGTGTTGTGTGCTTCGGATTTGGCATCCAGCAATTCCATCAATCGGCTGCGTGCCGCTTCATCAAAAGTCAGTATTTGCATTTTCGTTCCTTAAAATAAAATCATATTATGGTTTTCAGACGACCTGGGCATGGATACGCTGCCGCATTTGTTCAAACAGACAAACTGTTGCCGCCATCGCGACATTCAAGGATTCGGTTTGCCCCAACATGGGGATTTTGACACAGGCTTCAGCCTTCTCTTTTATTCGTTCACTCACGCCGCTGCCTTCGTTGCCAAACACCCAAGCGCAGGGTTGACTGAGGTTCATCTCATACAACCCGATATTGCGGCCGCCCAAAGCTGTTGCCCAAATTGGATGCTGATACGTTTCCATCCAAGCGGATAATTCCACCCGGCTGAAAATAGACAGCAAAAAATGCGCACCCATCCCCGCCCGCAACACTTTGGGCGACCAGATATCCACGGAATCATTGCTGCACACGATTTGCTTGACTCCGGCCGCCGCCGCGCTGCGCAAAATTGTGCCTGCATTGCCGGGGTCTTGTACCCGCTCTAATACCACGCAATCGCCGTCTGAAGGCAAGCCTGCCTGTTTCGGAATATCAATCCAAGTCATCACATCATCGGCATCGGTCAGACTGGTGATTTTAGACAGCGCTTCGTTACCAACCCAAGTAATCAATCCCTCGTCCAACTGCGCCGTAATTTCTTGAATTTCAGGATGTTGCTGTTTCTTTTCAGGCAGGTAAACCTGTTTGGGCGTACCGCCGCTTTGCAAATAAGTTTGCAGCAGATGTACGCCTTCCAATACGGTTTCACCGCTTTCGCGCCTTGTTTTGGCCTGCGTCAAAAGACGGAATAAATGTTTGAGCTGTTCGTTTTGAGCAGAGGTAATCAGTTTCATGGAGCGCATTATAACTGTTTTTGACTTCTTTGAAGCTATGCTTTCAGACGGCCTGACGGTTTTACTGCAAAAATAAAAACCCTTGCCATAAAGCAAGGGTTTTGCATGATTTCATTTTTTACTGCACAACAGTCTGCTGCTCATTTTTCTGCTCGGTACGGACAGTCGGACGGTTTTCAATCTTGCCGTCTTTCGCCGCATTCGGCACAACGGTTTCACCTGGTTCGGAAGCCGCTTTATCGTCAGGCGTACCGCTTACCGGAATGATATCTTGTGCAGGCTGAACATTAGACTTCTCGGCAACCGGCATAGCGTCACGAGAAGTTTGCGGCGTAAACTGCCATGCCGTCACAGCAATGGCACACACGCTGGCAGCGGCCGCAAAAAATTTAAAGAAGCCGTTATTGGCCGCTTCGCGATGAGTATATTTTTTCTGCTTGCCGGCAATCTCAGCTTGAGGCACTGTAAATGCTTTGCTTTGCATGGTTTCATCAGCCACCTTCGCAGCCGCACCCTGACGGATACAGTCGCCGATAATGTGGTACTCATGCCAAGCGCGCAATGCTTCCTCGTCTGCCAATACGGCATCCAGCATCTCATCAGTCAATGCTTCACCGTCCATCAATGCGGACACATACTCCAATGCTTTATTTGTTTTATCGTTCATTTTTATTACCACCTTTGATCTTCAGAAGTATCCAACAGCGGCCGCAAATCTTTTGCAATCAGTTCACGCGCTCTGAAAATACGCGAACGTACTGTACCTATCGGACAATCCACTACCCGAGCTATTTCTTCGTAAGACAAGCCGTCCATTTCCCTAAGCGTAATGGCTTGACGCATATCGTCTGGCAGTTGCGCAATGCTTGCTTCGACGGTCTGCAAGATTTCCCGATTCATCATCTCAGCTTCCGGCGTATGGTAATCCGCAATCTGATCAGTTAAATCAAGAACATCTCCTTCCTCATTGGCTGCTTCCGAACTGACAAAAAACTGACGACCCGAAGTAGTCAGGAAATTCTTTGCCGTATTGATACCGATACGGTACAGCCATGTATAAAATGCACTCTCACCTCGAAAATTAACCAGCGCACGATAAGCCCTAATCATTGCCTCTTGGGTTACATCGTGCACTTCATGCTCATCCTGAATAAAACGGGAAATCAGTCTGTTTAGCCGACGCTGATATTTGGACATCAGCATCTCGAATGCCTTATGGTCACCTTTCTGCGCGCGCTCCACCAAAACTTGATCTATTTGGCGATCGTTCATACTCACCCTTTAATCGTTTTACTGCTTTAAACCAAAAAATAGTAAAGCGTGCTGTGCACAATAAAGACAACACTGCTTTGAAATAGTTCCATAAGATTACATTTAATGGCAAAAGTTTATTCGTGTAGGTACTCTAATATAAGCTGTATTGCTTAATATACCTACACTTAGCACAAGTAGTTAAATTACTGATACTTACTAAATTTAGAGTTATTTACTTTACTTTTGCCATATATTCGACCAACTTTCTATGAACTGGCAGATAGCCTTGCTCTATTTGAACATCGCTTCCAACCCTAAGGTTAGCAACAGCAAGGCACTTGTTGCCCATACTTATGATAATCGGCCAATATTTACGCACGAGTGGCATGATATGACACTCCTGCAATAGTTTTTCGACTGATTTTTCCTTCTGACCGGACTGAATCACGTCGCCCTCGGATACAGTTCTAAGCACAGCCGGCTTTTCCAACTCCTCTTCCGGCAAACCGCCTTTAAACGGTAATAAAACAAAACCGTTTTCCAGCAAAATATCTTTCAGACGGCCTCGAACTTCCCAACCATTACACCAAGGCAGCTGTTGAAATTCACTTTCTTGCCAAATAAACAACTGATCCTGATAGGCGACCAATTCGCCGTTTGGCAAACTCAACTGCGCCTGTTCTGCGGTTTCCAATACTCGGGTAAAATCGACAATACTGTGATAAGAAGGCAATGATTCCGCTTGCTTTCGCAAAAAATACCAAAGCAACCGACGGCGCAAGAGTTGCGTACATTGCCGCCACAGACTGATACTGAATATTCCGTCCGGACTGATGCGCTGATATTCAGACTCAACCAATTCATCTAAAAGCTGCAAATCTTCCTGCAATAATCGGATATTGGCACAAATTTGCCGCTCAAAATTCGGAATCCGCTGCTGCCATTGCGGCAAGGTCTGATTTCTCATCCAATTGCGTAAATAGCCGGAGTCTTCGTTACTTTCGTCTTCGACAAAAGACAGCCCCCATTGTTGCGCATACCCTGCCAATTCCTGACGGGAAAATGCCAAAAGCGGCCGCCAGATTTGGATCTCTTCATTTAAATCACGCCATACCGGCATGGCCGCCATACCGCGCAATCCGCCGCCGCGTACGGCCGACAGCATAAATGTTTCGATTTGATCATTGCGATGGTGGGCCAAAACAATAATTTTCTTCAGGCCGTCTGAAAATGCCTGATATCGGGCAGCCCTGGCCGCCGCTTCCAAACCTTTTCCTTGTTTTTCCACATTGACACGGCACACCCTCAAGGCAACATCCAAACGCCGACAATAATCCTGACAAAATTTTGCCCAACTGTCGGCATTGGTGCTTAAACCATGATGAACATGGACGGCACGCAAATCAAAACGGCGAAATTCACGCATCCGGTGCAAAAGATGCAACAGGACAACGGAATCCAATCCGCCGCTCAAACCAACTTCAAAAACAGTATGGCTCGGCAAATCAAGAAAAGCTGCTTGAAAACTTTTAAATAGGGAATCAGGGGATAGTTGCGACATTTCAGACGGCCTGAAATTATGAATGACTCAAAAATAGAATACAAAAAAAGCAAGCAGCGACATCTGCTTGCTTTTTCAGCAGCCAAACTTATTTATCGGTAAATTTACCGTAAGCCATGATGCGGTCGAAACGGCGGGAAAGCAAATCAGGCATGGTCATGCTTTGCGCTTCGCTTAATTGCTGTTCCAAAACGGTTTTAACGTTTTTCATCGTGGTTTCGTAATCACGGTGTGCGCCGCCCAACGGCTCGTCAATGACTTTATCGATGAGATCCAATTCTTGCAGGCGTTTGGCGGTAATCCCCAATGCTTGCGCGGCGTCTGCTGCTTTTTCGGCAGTTTTCCAAAGAATAGAGGCGCAACCTTCGGGAGAAATCACCGAATAGGTCGAGTATTGCAGCATATTGATGTAGTCACCGACAGCTACTGCCAACGCACCGCCCGAACCGCCTTCGCCAATGATGGTGCACAATACCGGTACATGCAGGCGGGTCAGTTCGTACAAATTACGGCCGATGGCTTCAGACTGGCCGCGTTCTTCCGCGCCAATGCCCGGATACGCGCCCGGAGTATCGACAAAGGTCATGACCGGAATATTGAATTTCTCGGCAGTCTGCATCAAGCGCAACGCTTTACGGTAACCTTCGGGACGCGGCATACCGAAATTGCGGCGGATTTTTTCTTTGGTATCGCGGCCTTTCTGATGGCCAATGACCATCACGCTTTGACCGTTGAAACGTGCCAAACCGCCGATAATGGCATGATCGTCAGAATAATGACGATCGCCGTGCAACTCTTCAAAATCGGTAAAAATACCGTTGATATAGTCCAAAGTATAAGGACGTTGCGGATGGCGGGACACTTGTGAAATTTGAGCCGGAGTCAGCTTGCTGAAAATCGACTTGGTCAACTCGTTGCTTTTCTTTTGCAGTCTGGCAATCTCGTCGGAAATGTCGACGGCCGATTCATCTTGTACGAATCGCAACTCGTCGATTTTATTGGTTAATTCGGCGATGGGTTGTTCAAAGTCCAAAAAAACGGGTTTCATAAAACGAAGCTCTCGGTAACGGTTGCTGACATGATACGCTAATCAGACGTATTTGACAGCATTTCTCAAAGGGAAACTGCCATCTTTTGCAATAAAAAACTTTCAGACGGCCTTTAACAAAGAAATAGTATATCTGCACTAAACTCATGGAGTGCCGTATCTTATGATAAACTTCAATTCAGTTCAATCATTTCAAACAGGCTATGAAAAACGATCATGACAATTCGTCCATGCGCTTGGACAAATGGCTGTGGGCCGCGCGCTTTTTCAAGACCCGTGCGCTGGCACAAAAACACATTGAGCTAGGCAGGGTTTTGGTAAACGGCTCGAAGGTGAAAAACAGCAAAAATATTTCCACCGGCGACACCATCGACATGACTTTGAACTCCCTCCCCTACAAATTCAAAGTCGCCGCGCTCAATCATCAACGCCGCCCGGCACCGGAAGCGCGTTTATTGTACGAAGAAGACATGAAAACGGCTGCCGAACGCGAAGCTCAAAAACAACTCGACCAGGCCAGCCGCATCAGTGCCGCTTATCCGGACGGACGCCCGACCAAACGCGACCGCCGCCAGCTTGACCGCATGAAGCGCGATAGCTGGTAAAGCGTTTCATCCATTGTTTCAGACGGCCCTATATCCATGCCGTCTGAAAACCAAAAACAGGCAGGACATCCTGCCTGTTTTTTATTTGTGGTAATTAAAATGGGGCTGACGTAGATTAGCAGTTATGCTAGG
>NZ_KV830186.1:0-341 GCF_001836705.1 Neisseria sp. HMSC061B04 | reverse complement strand
GATTCCCAGCCGTTTTTTGCCGCTGTACAGCCTGTTGCGGTAAGCTCTACAAGCATTGTTTGATTTTGGCGGACAAAATGGACGCGGCCATAAAGTACATCTTCATCGCCCATCAGCCAGCATCTTTCATAAAAACGACCGCCCGAACCTTTTGATTCTTTGTAGATTCCGAAGCCCATAATTTCATACATCAGCATTGATGCTGCTTTTACAAAGTCTTCATCTTCTAAAAGGCTGATTCTTGTTCCGTACTTGTCAAAAAATGTACGCTCATGAAATGAAAAACTGATTTGATCAATAAAGGAAGAATCTGAAACACCACGACGGAGCGGAACACCTAA
>NZ_KV830185.1:0-21894 GCF_001836705.1 Neisseria sp. HMSC061B04 | reverse complement strand
TGGAATTTAGGGCTAATCTACGTCAGCCCCTTATCTAATGTTCCTGAGTATTCCGAACCTGCTAATTTTTGAAATAAAGTAACATTCAGCTCATCGTTGCGGCTAGTTGTTTTGATATCTGAAATACCCATTGCACTATTGCCTAATAAGCCTGTCAAATGCACCTGCCTATTCCCCTTAGCTTCATTGACAGCAACTTTGAAATTCCAAATATCTTCCAACTTAATTTCTTCATTAGAGAAAAAGCAGCCGGATAATATCAAGCCTGCAATACCCAGTATCATTGCCCTCATTTTCATAATAATTCCCTGATCGATTTAGTAACCTTAGGTTTGATTTTCAAAACTGACAGTTTCAGTATTTTCAGACGGCCTTTATTTCATACTGTTTCTGTATTTTCACTTAAAATCCACATGCGTGCGTACCGTACACACGCTACCGAAAGGTTTTATGCATGCTACCGCATTCTTTGTTTGACGCTACTGAAGTAATTAATTTACATTATATGACTTACTAATTACTCACCATCACATTCATATATATCTGAAGATTTCGGATATATAACTTCTAATAAATTATAAATCGACTCAACCTCATTAATATATGATATATCAGAATTATAATGTTTAATACTCTCTCTTCTGGCTGCATATAGGCTGTGATTTTTATCTTGAGTATCATTATATTTATCTTTGTACACTTCGTTATATTTTTCAATTAAGATACATGCCCCTTTTTTTACGCTGTCTTGATTAGATAAATATACGTCTGAAGTTACCTGCATAATGCCAGATGTTTTAATTCTACCAGTCCCAAAAAGTAATCTTTCCATAAACCTACATAATATATGTCTATTAAAGTCTTCATAAATTAAAATCGAATATATTAATGCTTTTTGTTTTTCAATAATGCTATTATCTATATCAGTCCCAATTGCTTCTTCAATAATAGAACCATATTTATGAGAAAAACGATCGTGCTTATGCTTTACATAATTTAATTTCCTATTATTATCTAAAGATGATATTGAAATATCTTTAATAACTTTATATATATAACCAATAATCGCAAACCACAATGCTGTTGTAATTTCTTGTTCCGTTGGCAAAGGGAAGTATCTTTTTTCAATAAAATTTTTATAAACAATGTATGAGATAAATATAGAAATAAAAGCTGTTAGAATATATTTTACCCAGTTTGTAATTTTTAATCTGCCTATGATTAAGATAAAAATAAATCTGATTAAGAAATAAAATATTGTTGTTATATAAATATTTTTTGTTAAATAAAAAAGATTTATTTTATCTAAAAAAACTGATACTACTAATATGAAAACAACAGGAGTAAAAGATCGATTTAATATATTAAATATAGGTTGTTCTTCACTACTGTCAAATGACAATTGGTGATATCCAAATTTTATTGATCTCTTACCAAACCAATTTGATATAAAGAATAATAAAAAAGAAAATAATAAATTCAGTAGCAAATTATCCATGTTACGCCCCATATACATAAATTATAATAAAATAATTAATAATATAGCCTAGTGCAGACTACTTTTTTGCTATTTAAACGCCTTAAAAAGCAGCTTGCACCTTTTCATACGGCCTTTTCTTAATCCTTAACCATCACCCTTTCTTTCAAAGTCTTCAATACGTTCTTCACCGTATTAATCCGCACTTCGATATTTTCCATCTCTGCGGTAAATCGCAGCTTATCCGCGCCGGCAAGTCGGTATTTTTTGTCGTTCTGAATCAGCAGGATGATTTCGGTTGGATCAACATTGTTGTTTTTGCCAAAGGTTACCGTTACCGCTTCGCTGGTCGCATCAATGGTGTCTATACCCAATTCTTTTGCCGCAAGTCGCAGGTGGTGGCTTTCGATGAGGGTTTTGACGGGTTGTTCGGGCAGGCCGAAGCGGTCGACGAGTTCTTCGTGTATGGCGTTGATTTGCTGAACGGTTTCGCAGACGGCGAGGCGTTTGTAGAGGACGAGCCGTTCGTGGATGTCGGGGCAGTAGCTTTCAGGCAGCAGGGCGGGGCTGTGCAGTTTGATTTCGGTGGTAATGCCCAATGGCGCGTCAAGATCGGGCTGGCGGCCTTTTTTGAGGTCGCGCACGGCTTGTTTGAGCATTTCGGTGTAGAGCGTGAAGCCGACCTGTATCATTTCGCCGGACTGCCCTTCGCCGAGGATTTCGCCTGCGCCGCGGATTTCCAAATCCTGCATGGCGAGGGTGAAACCTGCGCCGAGTTCGTCTGCCGCTGCGATGGCGTCGAGGCGTTTTTCTGCGTCTTTGGTGATGTATTCGGGCGTGAGCAGGTAGGCGTAGGCTTGGTGGTAGCTGCGGCCGACGCGCCCGCGAAGTTGGTGAAGCTGAGCCAGCCCGAATTTGTCGGCGCGGTTGATGATGATGGTGTTGGCGTTGGGGATGTCGATGCCGGTTTCGATGATGGTGGAACAGAGCAACACGTTGAATCGTTGCTGCAAAAAGTCGCGCATGACTTGTTCCAGTTCGCGCTCGCGCAGTTGTCCGTGCGCCACGCCGATGCGGGCTTCAGGCAGCAGGGTTTCCAGCCGCTCGCGCATATTTTCGATGGTATCCACTTCATTGTGCAGGAAAAATACCTGCCCGCCGCGTTTGAGTTCGCGCAACACGGCTTCGCGCACGCTGCCTTCGCTGAACGGTTTGACAAAGGTTTTGACGGCGAGGCGGCGGCTGGGTGCGGTGGTAATCAGCGAGAAATCACGCAGACCTTCGAGCGCCATGCTGAGGGTACGCGGAATCGGCGTGGCGGTCATGGTGAGGACATCGACATTGGCGCGCAGGCGTTTGAGTTGCTCTTTCTGGCGCACGCCGAAGCGGTGTTCTTCATCGATGATAACTAAACCTAAGTTTTTGAATTTGATGTCGTCCTGCACCAGTTTGTGTGTACCGATAACGATATCGACCGTGCCGTCCGCCATGCCTTCGAGCGCGGCTTTGGTGGCTTTGCTGTTGTTAAAACGCGAAAGGCTGGCGACTTTAACGGGGAAATCGGCGAAGCGGTCGGCGAAATTTTGCGCGTGCTGCTCAACCAAAAGCGTGGTCGGGGCGAGTACGGCGACCTGTTTGCCGCCCATCACCGCCACAAACGCGGCGCGCAGGGCGACTTCGGTTTTGCCGAAACCGACATCGCCGCACACAAGGCGGTCCATCGGCTTCGCCTGCGTCAAATCCTTAATCACAGCGGCGATGGCGGCGGCCTGGTCTTCGGTTTCCTCGTAGCCGAAGCCATCGGCAAACGCCTGATAGTCCATCTCGTTGATTTCAAACTTGTGGCCTGACTGGGCGGCGCGTTGGGCGTAGAGGTTGAGCAATTCGGCGGCGGTATCGCGTGCTTTTTCGGCAGCCTTGCGTTTCGCCTTGTTCCACGCGCCGCTGCCGAGCTTGTGCAAGGTAACGTTTTCATGCGCCTGACCGGAGTAACGACTGATTAAATGCAGTTGCGAAACAGGCACATAAAGCTGCGCTTCGCCCGCGTATTCGAGCAACATCATTTCGTTGGTTTCCTCACCCAAGTCCATTGTGACCAAGCCCATATATCGGCCGATGCCGTGTTCTTCGTGAACGACAGGGTCGCCGATGTTGATTTCGGCAAGGTCGCGTAACAGGCCGTCTGAAACGGCGGCGTGTTTCTTACGATGATGTTTGCGCGAGCGGGCAACATATTGATAAAGATCGGATTCGGTAATAACCGCGATGTTTTGATCTTCTAATTTAAACCCGTAAGCCAACGGCGCCACTGTAATCATCAGCGGCTCATGCGCCGATAAAAAGCCCTGCCAGTCGGACACGCTTTTGGCTTTCAAGCCGTTTTGCTGCAAGAAACCGAGCATGGTTTCGCGTCGTCCCAAACTTTCGGCGCACAGCAAAATCCGTCCGTTAAAGGCCGTCTGAAAATCCTTCAATGCCTGCAACGGCTCGTCGGATTGGCGGTTCACGGCAAGATCGGGCAAGGTGTGTTCCTTGCCGGAAACATCGGGCAGCACCTGTCCGTAGTTTTTCAGACGGCCTGCGAATACATCAGCAGAGAGATACAAATGCTGTGGAAGCAAAGGCGGATAGGTTTCATCGCCCTGCGCCATGGCGTAACGCGATTTGACGTCGCTCCAAAAACGGTTTGCTTCGGCGTGAACATCGCCCAAAGAGACAAACAGCGCATCTTCGCCGATATAGTCAAACAGCGTGTCCAGCTCATTTTCAAAAAACAGCGGCAGATAATATTCCACGCCCGCGCCGAAGTGTCCGTTGCTGACGGCTTTGTACACAGCGGCATCGTTCGGATTGCCATCGACTTCCTCGCGGAAGCGGCTGCGGAAAATCTTTTGCGCCTCGCTGTCGGTGGGGAACTCGTGCGCCGGCAACAGGCGGATTTCGGAAACGGGGGAGATGGTGCGCTGCGTTTCGGTGTCAAAGGTTTTGATGCTGTCGATTTCATCGTCGAACAAATCGATGCGGTACGGCATTTCGCTGCCCATCGGGAACAAATCGACAATGCCGCCGCGCACGGCAAACTCGCCCGCCGCCACAACATGGGAAACATGGTTGTAGCCCGCATCCACCAAATCGGTTTTCAGACGGCCTATATCCAAAGTCTGCCCGGTTTTCAGCCAAAACGTGCGCCCCGCCAAAAACGGCACGGGCGGCAGCTTCTGCATCGCCGTGGCAACCGGTACGAACAACACGTCCGCCGCGCCACTCTTAATCTGCCACAACGCCGACAGCCGCTCCGACACCAAATCCTGATGCGGCGAAAAACGCTCGTAAGGCAGCGTTTCCCAGTCCGGCAGGAACACCGCCGTATCGTGCGGACGGAAAAACAGCCATGCCGTCTGAAGGCGCAACGCCTGTTCCGCATCTTGGGTCAGCACGACTTTGAGCCGCTTATGCGGCAGATAACGCGCCAAAGCCAAGGGCAGCGAGCCTTGCGAAAGATTGAGCCAACGGGATTTTTCACGGGGTTTGGGAATCGGATAGGTCATGACAAAACAGTGTGCAATAAGTCAATACAAGCACCGCAGGCCGTCTGAAAATTTTTCAGACGGCCTTTAGCGATCAAATCAATTTTCAATTTTACTGGATACAGGTTTAAAAGAATACAAGGCCTTACATTTAAACCGCCACGCCGGCCAATTTCCCAATAAACCCGGTTATCGCCAAAGCCGCCACGCCCCACAGACACACGCGTATAACCGCAGGAACAACAGGCGCACCGCCCAGTTTGGCGGATACATAACCCAGTAATGCCAGGCCGAACAAAGTGGAGACTGCCAAGGCCGGAACAATGGCGCTAGAAGCTGTCAACGCGACCAGTAAAGGCAAAATCGCGCCGGCACAAAATGAAGCGGCAGAAGCCAGCGCGGCCTGCATGGGACGGGCTGCCGAGGTTTCGGTAATGCCGATTTCGTCGCGCGCGTGGGCGGCGAGTGCATCGTGTTCCATCAAGGCTTGCGCGACTTCGGCGGCAAGTGCGCCGGACAAACCGCGGCGGCGGTAAATTTCAGTCAGTTCTTCCAACTCTGCGTCAGGATTGTTTGCCAATTCGTGGCGTTCTTTGTGCAAATCGGCTTTTTCCGTATCCGATTGGCTGGACACAGAAACGTACTCCCCCGCCGCCATCGATACCGCTCCCCCGATCAGCGCCGAAACACCGGTCAACAGCAGGGTTTGGAAATCGGGCGTGGCTGCGGCTACGCCCGTCAATAGCGAGGCAGTGGAAATCAGCCCGTCATTGGCCCCCAATACGCTTGCCCGAAGCCAATTGTTGCGGTCGCTGAAATGGCGTTCGCTGTGGTGTGAATACATATATGCTCCGATAAATTGGCGGTGTCCAGATGATGATAACATTGTATTGTTTTTTGAAATCCATGTCAGTTTATCTCTTCAAATCAAGCATTCTTAAATCTTTCTGCTGCCATTTAAAACCATAAAACCAATACTCTTCTTTGGCTTTTTTCAGACGGCCTTAACGCTTTTGCAAACAAATTTATTGTTCCAAGTCATGGCATTATTATAAGACCGTTTTGCACTACTTGGTTTATCGCTCTAAAGATGCTATCTTTATGAATCTTTCCACTCCCTAATCCATTGAAAGGATATATCATGGCTGAAGAAAACAAAATCAAAGTAAACGATTTGCCTGAAGATAAAAAAGAGCAAACCGAAGAAACCGAGCTGCCCGTTGTCAACAACGAAGAAAAACGCGGCGGCCATGGCGAAGGCGGTTGCTGCGGCGCATGCGGCGGCTAATCTTCCCGATATAGTCCCAAGGCCGTCTGAAAAGTCTTACTTTTCAGACGGCCTTTTCTTTTCTAAACAATAACAGGTAAATGAATGAAAGGACGAAGTAAGGGAATTTAAACCTTGCCGTGTTTGTGCTACATTCATATCTTTACAAACCACAACAATCTGCACACGCAGACACACAAGGAAGAAAAAAATGTTTTGGTATATCGTTGGTTTTTTCGCCTTCATCGTTTCCCTGCTTTCCCTTTGGGTCAATGCCAGCGCATTCGGCATGGAAGAGGATGGCACGCCGCAATCCGAATATGAAAAAATGTTGGGACTGGGTGCGAAATTGAAAGATAAAGAGACGGCCGCGAAAGAACGCGAAGCGGCACGTTTTCACCCTGACGATTAAGCCTTACCGACTGGACAATCTTGCCGAACTGGGCTAATGTTCCAAACGCATAACGCACACCAACACAACTATACGAGAAGGTAAGAGAAATGACTGTACGAATCGAACACGATTTATTGGGCGACCGCGAAATCCCCGCCGATGTTTATTGGGGTATCCACACGCTGCGCGCCATTGAAAACTTTAAAATTTCCACGCAAAAAATTTCCGACGTACCGCAATTTGTCCGCAGCATGGTGATGGTTAAAAAAGCCACCGCGCAAGCCAACGGCGCATTAGGTGCCATCAAGCCGGAAATTGCGGCCGCCATCGAAAAAGCCTGCGACGAAGTATTGGTCAAAGGCCGGTGCCTCGACCAATTCCCGTCCGACGTTTATCAAGGCGGCGCCGGTACTTCGGTCAACATGAACACCAACGAAGTCATTGCCAACCTTGCGCTGGAAGTGTTGGGATACGAAAAAGGCCGCTACGACATCGTCAATCCGATGGATCATGTCAATGCCAGCCAATCCACCAACGACGCCTATCCTACCGGCTTCCGCCTTGCCGTGTATTACAGCATCGGCGAATTGCTCGACAAACTGGCTATCCTGAAAAACGCCTTTGCCGCCAAAGCCGAAGAGTTTAAAGACGTTTTGAAAATGGGTCGCACCCAACTTCAAGATGCCGTGCCGATGACTGCCGGCCAAGAATTCCAATCTTTCCAAGTATTGCTGGAAGAAGAAATCCTCAACCTCGACCGCACCCGCTCCCTGCTGCTTGAAGTCAACCTCGGCGCTACCGCCATCGGTACGGGCGTGAATACACCCAAAGGCTATGCGGCTTTAGTCGTTGAGAAACTCTCCGAAGTCAGCGGCCTGCCTTGCAAACTGACTGAAAACCTGATCGAAGCGACCTCCGACTGCGGCGCATATGTGATGGTACACGGCGCATTGAAACGCACAGCCGTCAAACTGTCCAAAATCTGTAACGACTTGCGCCTGCTCTCTTCCGGCCCGCGCGCCGGTTTGAAAGAAATCAATCTGCCTGAATTGCAGGCCGGTTCTTCCATCATGCCGGCCAAAGTCAATCCGGTAATTCCTGAAGTCGTCAACCAAGTGTGCTTCAAAGTCATCGGCAACGACACCACCATCACTTTCGCGGCCGAAGCAGGTCAGTTGCAGCTGAACGTCATGGAGCCGGTCATCGCCCAATGTATGTTTGAAACTATTTCCCTCTTGGGCAACGCCGCGGTCAACCTGTCCGAAAAATGCGTCAAAGGCATTACGGTCAACCGCGAAATCTGCGAACGCTACGTTTTCAACTCCATCGGTTTGGTCACTTACCTGAATCCGTACATCGGCCACCACAACGGCGATTTGGTCGGCAAAATCTGCGCCCAAACCGGCAAAGGCGTACGCGAAGTCGTACTGGAGCGCGGCCTGTTGAGCGAAGAAGAGCTCAACCGCATCCTCTCACCAGAAAACCTGATGAATCCGCATCTGTAATCAGGATTTGAAATCAAAGGCCGTCTGAAACTTCACTTTTAAAATTTCAGACGGCCTTTTCATATTCATATTGATACTTAATCGATTTTTTCTGCGAAATTCAAAATTAAAAGATAGCCTAACCGCAGGGTTTGATTTAACATGGTGCTGCCCTATCCTGTTTTCTCCTCCAATTCACGCAAACCGGATATCGGCAAAACGGTCAAAATAACATCTTCATTTATTAGGAAAAACCAATGAGTAAAATTACACGCGAACAAATGCTGCAAGTATTCGAAAATCGCTGCTCCACCCGTTATTACGATCCCGACAAAAAAATCAGCCAAGAAGATTTTGCAGCGATTTTAGAATTTGCCCGCCTCTCGCCCAGCTCTGTCGGCTCCGAGCCATGGAAATTCTTGGTGATTCAAAACAAAGCCCTGCGTGAGAAAATCAAGCCTTTCAGCTGGGGGATGCAATTCCAACTGGACGACTGCAGCCATCTGGTGATTATCCTTGCCAAGAAAAATGCCCGTTACGATACCCCGTTCTTCCGCAGCGTTGCCGAACGCAGGGGCTTGCAAGGCGAGCAGCTGGAAAAAGCGTTGGCAAAATATAAAAGTTTTCAGGAAACTGACATAAAAATTGCCGACAACCAACGCGCGCTCTTTGACTGGAGTAGCAAGCAAACCTATATCGCTTTGGCCAATATGCTCACAGGCGCAGCCGCCATCGGCATCGATTCCTGCCCAATTGAAGGCTTCAACTACGACAAAATGAATGAAGTATTGGCGGCAGAAGGCCTGTTTGATGCCAACGAATGGGGCGTATCCGTAGCGGCAACATTCGGCTATCGCGCCAAAGAAATTACCAAAAAAGCACGCAAACCGATTGAAGAAATGGTAACTTGGGTTGAATAAGCGGTTTGGATTTTCAGGGCGGCGAATACCGCCCTTTTATTTTTTTCTAAAAGATAAGTAAATTCCGTAATGACAAAGACCACTAGAAATCCAAATAAAAAGGCCGTCTGAAACCCTGTGTCAGAAATCCTAGATTTCATTTCACAACGTTTCAGACGGCCTTGTTTAATACGCTACTGCTTAAAACGATACTTTCAAACTGCCGTAGAAGGCACGGCCATGTTCGTTGTATGTTTGTGCGCCGGCAGTTGTGCGGTACAGTTTTTTATTGAACAGGTTGCTGACACCGCCACGGACGGCCACGCGTTTGTTCCAGTTGTAGCCGGCATTGATACCCCAAATGCCGTAAGAGCCGACTTGCGTTTGGTTATGTTCAGAAGTCAAAGGAGTAACCCCTGCACGCAGATTACCGTTTTGCTCCAGTTTATTGATCGCCACGCCACGCGGTTTGGTACGACCGTAGTGGGTAAAGGTCAGGTTGGCATCAAAACGTTCGTTTGGTGTCCAAGACAGCGTGCTGTTAAGGGTATGCTTCGGTACTAGAGACAATGGATTGCCTTGATAATCTTCAGATTTGTGCATGTAAGTGAAATTGTTGCTCCACTTGAGTGTGTCATGCAACGGAATCACCAAGTTGCCTTCGATACCCGAAATAGTCGCTTTCGGCGTATTTTCCCATTGCAAAAGCCAGTTGCCGATATTGCTGGTGGCAATGATATTTTCACCAATCACGATTTTGTTGCGGTACGCGTTGTGGAAATAAGTCGCAGAAGCCTGCCAGCCGTTTTTATTGAACTCAAGGCCAATCTCTTTATTGATACTAGTTTCGGGTTTCAAATTATTATTACCCATGTAGTAGCAACGGACACTGCCCGGCGCATCAATCGGACAACCTTGACCGCGCGTGTACAGGATAAAGTCAGGATTGGTTTGATACAGATTTGGCGCTTTATACGCACGGGCAATACCGCCTTTGACCAACCAGTTTTCGCCGATTTGATGCGAGAAGTTCAAAGCCGGACTCCAGTTGCTGCCGCTGTCACTGTTGTGGTCGAAACGGATGGCCGGAATCAGATGGGTTTTGTCGGTCAACGAAATATTGTCTTCAACGTAAGCTGCCCAGTTGCGTTGCGATGCCTTACCGCCGCGTACTGCTGAAATACCATCAAACACATCAGTTTTACCTTGGTCTTTAAATCCCTGACTATTGGAGGCAGGATCGTCCAATTTGCTGTCGGTAAATTCCGCACCGACCGTCAATACATTATCGACACCAAGTTTAAAAGGAATATTTGCTTCGCTGCTGAAGCGCAGGTTTTTCAGACGGCTTTGAACAAAATCCAAGCCTGTATAGCTGCCTTCCGGACCGCCGGTCAAATATTCAGGCAAGTGGCTATTGACTGTACGCTCATAACTGATCACGTTTTTGGTATCGCCCCATTCCCATGCACCGTCATGCGTTAAAGAATAAGCGGAACGGTATAAGCGGGCGGTTTCGGCTTTACTGTCGGCCAGAGAATTAACCAAAGTGGAACGCGGATTGCTGTTTTGCGTATCGCCGTTGTAGATATTGCCCTGACGGCTGTAACTGCTGTCCAAAATCAGCGTTTGCGCAGGGCTGATTTTCCATTGCAGACGGCCTGCGATGTCTTTATTGCGTACGCCTTCGACACCGGCCGCGCTGTCATTACCGTGTCCGGCATTAATATCGGCAGCATCAGCATCCGTTTTATTCAGGTTGCCGTAAATGCGGAAGCCCAAAGTATCTTGAATAATCGGACCGCTCAAATTGAAGCCGATACGGCGGGTTGCGCCTTCTTTGCTGTCTTGCGGCTGATTGGCGTAAAGATTGACCTGGCCTTTAAATTCTTTAGACACTTTTTTGGTAACAATATTGACCACGCCGCCCATCGCGCCGGAGCCGTAACGCGTTGCCGCCGGACCGCGTAAAACGGTGATGGATTCGATTTCTTCAACCGGTACCCAGTTGCTATCGCCGCGCGTATTGCGTTCACCGCGCATACTGATACGCTCGGACTGGCGCGAGTTTACAGGCTTGCCGTCAATCAGAATCAATGTGTTTTCAGGGCCCATACCGCGCAAGTCGATTTGGCGTTTGTTGCCACGCTGACCCGTCGCTGTATTGCCGGTCAGGTTGACGCCCGGCATGGTGCGGACAAATTCGGAAATATCGTTGACAGCCGGACGCTTGTCGATGTCGTCTTTTGAAATACGCGATACGCCCAGCGACTGTTGCAGTTGCTTCTCGGCAGTAACGTAAACGGTATCGACTTCAGCCTGTTCGGCAGCTTTCTCTTCAGCAGCGTGAGAGAATGCGCTGATTAATGCCAAAGGCAAAATGGCGAGTGTGAATGTTTTCATTGCATCGTTTCTCTTTAACTTTGTTTATTAAAATCAAAATAAAAATTATTCAGGATTTTAAATAAACTTAACAGAGTTTTCAATGCAATTAAGAGTGATTTACAATTATTCGTTAAATTAAGCCAATAAAAATAACCAAATGCCTAATAATTAAAAAGGCCGTCTGAACCGGCATGAAAGGGAATCTGAGATTTCCATCATACCGTTCAGACGGCCTTATTCAAATTTTAATTATTTGCCTGCTGCTTTTTGCAAAAGGGCATACAATTCGTCTTTGAGTTTGAGTTTGGCTTTTTTCAGCTCCTCAATTTCTTCGGCGCCGCTGGTTACCACATTGTTAACCAAACCGGTAATTTTATCGTCCAGCTCGTTGTGCTCCTCAAACAAACGGGCAAAGTGTGCATCCTCTTGTTTCAGTTTAGAAATCAGATCGCGATATTCTGGAAACATTTTGTTTTCCTCTCTTGTTAATTAAATAAAAAAAGTACTGCTGCCAAAAACTAGGACGAATTAATCTTTAGCTTCATTATAACAAACACGGGCGTTTTATCCAGTCTTTTTTAAGCCGAAACTGTTTTATGTCAAAATTAACAATATCACCATCAGCCATCGTCCCAATGGAAAGAAACGGGTTTATAGACGGTTTGCCGACTTGGGCATACAATCGGGCTTATGCGTTTACACAATGGCCGAACCACCCTATTCCGTCATATCAACGGCATGGACGGACAATTTATCCTGCTTGAAAACCATCCTTCATGGATGCCGGTCAATGATGCCGATTTCAACCATGCCGCGCCCCTGCCCGACGGCTTGGCCGTGCACGAAGAATCGTTTTATCCATTTGAAAAAATAGATGCCGAATCGGCAGACAATATCAAAATCTTCAGCGAAGAAGCCCTACGACTGGAGAAAGAGCGTTTAAATGCGGCGGCCATGGCCGAGCTGGCAAAAAATCTTCAAGCCGCCCAAGCCGAAGCCGATTTGGCCGCGCTTTTGGAAAAAATGGATTTTCATTTAAAACAAGACGATATTTTCAAATGAATCCTTCAGATCCAGGCCGTCTGAAACCAAACGCCTGACGAAATTGTTGACAATGTGAGAAAAATAGTTCATCTTGAACCAATCCGCAGTACTCCATCCCTTATTTTCAGCCCAACACAAAGGAACCGAGAACATGTTTTCAAAAAGCGTTACCCTCGCACAATATGACCCCGATCTGGCAGCCGCCATCGCCCAAGAAGACCAACGCCAGCAAGACCATGTCGAGCTGATTGCTTCAGAAAACTACGTCAGCTGCGCCGTAATGGAAGCCCAAGGTTCGCAATTGACCAACAAATACGCCGAAGGCTATCCGGGCAAACGCTACTACGGCGGCTGCGAATACGTTGATATTGTCGAACAATTGGCGATTGACCGCGCTAAAGAGTTGTTTGGCGCAGAATATGTCAACGTCCAACCACACTCCGGCTCGCAAGCCAACCAAGCCGTATATGCTTCTGTTTTGAAACCGGGCGACACCATTTTGGGCATGTCTCTGGCACATGGCGGCCACTTGACCCACGGTGCCAGCGTCAATATTTCCGGCAAACTCTACAACGCCATTACTTATGGTTTGGATGAAAACGAAGTTCTCGATTATGCCGAAGTCGAACGCTTGGCGCTTGAACACAAACCTAAAATGATTGTGGCCGGTGCATCTGCCTACGCGCTGCAAATCGATTGGGCAAAATTCCGCGAAATCGCCGATAAAGTCGGTGCCTACCTCTTTGTCGACATGGCGCACTATGCCGGCCTGATTGCCGGCGGCGAATATCCCAACCCCGTACCATTCTGCGACTTCGTCACCACCACTACCCACAAAACCCTGCGCGGCCCTCGCGGCGGTGTGATTTTGTGCCGTGACAATACCCACGAAAAAGCGTTGAATTCCGCCATCTTCCCAAGCCTGCAAGGCGGCCCGTTGATGCACGTTATCGCTGCCAAAGCCGTAGCGTTTAAAGAAGCGTTGCAACCCGAGTTCAAACAATACGCAAAACAAGTGAAAATCAATGCCGCAGCAATGGCGGAAGAGTTGGTCAAACGCGGTTTGCGCATCGTTTCCGGCCGCACCGAAAGCCACGTTTTCCTCGTTGACCTGCAACCGATGAAAATCACCGGCAAAGCCGCCGAGGCCGCTTTGGGCAAAGCACACATTACCGTCAACAAAAACGCCATCCCGAATGATCCGGAAAAACCGTTCGTTACCTCCGGCATCCGCATCGGCTCCGCCGCCATGACTACACGCGGCTTTAACGAAGCCGACGCGCGCGTATTGGCGAACTTGGTTGCCGACGTATTGGCCAACCCCGAAGACGAAGCCAACCTCGCCAAAGTCCGCGAACAAGTGACTGCTTTGTGCAATAAATATCCGGTTTACGGCGCATAAGCATTTCGCCTTGGATAAAATAACAGGCCGTCTGAAACTTCAGACGGCCTTTTTTATTGCAACTTTTCTTTTAAATTTCAAAACTGTTTGTTTCGCTGACTTTGCGTATCATGCCTGCCGCGACAGTATGGTTGGTGGCTTCGTCAATCAAAATAAACGCGCCTTGTGCATGGTTGTCTTCGTATGCGGCAGCGGCGAGCGGCTGCTGGGTTTTGAGGCTGACGCTGCCGATGTCGTTGAGCTTGAGCGTTTCGGCGGATTCGACCCGGCTGAGGGTATTGACGTCCCAAACGTAGGCAATTTCGCTGATTTTTACGGGCGTGGTTTGGGTCGTGTGTTTCAGCAAATATTTGCGGCGCAGATTGAGCGGAATATCGTCAAACCAGCAAAGCGCGGCTTGGAATTGTTGCTCGGGAACAATGGCGCTGTCGGCTGAAACAATGCTGTTGCCGCGTGAAATATCGATGTCCGTATCCAAAACAACGGTCAACACTTCCCCTGCTTCGGCAGATTCGGTTTTACCGTTGGCATTGTAGATTTCGGCAACTTTGGCAACATGGCCGCTGGGCAGAACTTTGACTTCATCGCCCACTTTCAGACGGCCTGCTTCCAATCTGCCTTGATAGCCGCGGAAGTCGTCGCTGCTGCTGCCGTCTTGGCGCGCCACGCGTTGTACGGGAAAATGCGCGGCTTGATCGGCGGCGTTTTGACGGTTGACGGGCAGGCTTTCGAGCAAAGGCAGAAGCGGCAAACCTTGATACCACGGGGTTTGGCTGCTGGCATTGACGATGTTGTCGCCTTTTAAGGCGCTGATGGGCAGGAAGTGGATTTGGGCTTGGAGGCCGATTTGCTCCGCCAGTTTGCGGTAGGCTTCGGTAATGGCTTGATATTTGGCTTCGTCAAAGTCGAGCAGGTCGAGTTTGTTGACGGCGACGATGATGTTGGGGCAGCCCAAAAGTTTCAGAATCGCGCTGTGGCGTTTGGTTTGGGGTAGGAGGACAGGTTCGCTGCCTGAAAAATCGACGCGTGTGGCATCGACCAAAATAATGGCGGCATCGGCAGTCGATGCGCCAGTAACCATATTTCGCGTGTATTGCTCGTGTCCCGGCGTGTCGGCAATGATGAATTTGCGTTTGGGCGTGGCGAAATAACGGTAGGCCACGTCAATGGTAATGCCTTGTTCGCGCTCGGCGGCAAGGCCGTCTGTCAGGCTGGCAAAGTCGGGCGTTTCGCCGTTTTCGGCAGCACGGTTAAGCTTGTCAATCTGGTCGGTCAGTAAGGTTTTGCTGTCGTAGAGCAGGCGGCCGATGAGGGTGGATTTGCCGTCATCGACACTGCCGGCGGTAATGAAGCGTAAAAGTGGAGCGGAAGCTGCGGTCATGATTCTTTCCCATTTCTCGTGATTTCTCAAACTGACTGCTACTTTAAACAGGCCGTCTGAAAATGGGAAAGAATGTTTGGTTGTTAAAAAAGCTGTTTTCGTTATATCGCGAAGCTATGGGATATTGCCTCACGCCATCTGTTTTCTCCGGGTCGCCAACCAACACACAATCGATCCTAAACACACCATTCCCGCACCCTGCCAAAATGTCATGGACAAAGGCGCGCTAATCAAAAACGAAGACACTACCGCAGACAATCCCGGAATGAAATAAGATGCGCCTGCCAATACGGTCAGATTACCGCGCGAAATACCGATATTCCACACTGCATAGCCCAAGCCCATACAAGACGCGGCGGCAACGGCATAGCCGAGTGATACGGAGTCAAAATTCAACGTATCCGCGCCGCTGAGAAAATACTCTATCCACAACAGTATCGACACCAGTGCAAAGAAGAAGCCGACGCTGCTGCCTTCCGCCTTTACGCGCGCCGTCAGCGTACAATATGCCGCCCAAAACACTGCGTCCGCAAATGCCATGATGTAGCCGCCGGGATTGGTGCGGACATTGTGGTAAATGCCGGAAATCGACAAGCCGACATCGCCGCCCAGTACAGTGGCAATCCCTAAAAACGACAGCACAAAGCCGATGACTATCCACCATTTTGACGGCTGTTTGTTGAAATATACCGCCCCGACGATGGTAAACGTCGGCCATAAATAATTGACCATACCGATTTCCACCGCCTGTCTCGCGTTTTGCGCAAAACCGACCGAGAGCGACAAACACAGTTCGCAGCCGACAAAAAACACACTCGCCCAAAACAGATAGCTGCGGTTGTAATTGCGCAAATGCGGCCGGCCGAAAATCAGCCAAATCAATACGGTAGACAGGGTGTACATCATTGCCGCGCCGCCCACTGCCCCCATATGCAGGCTCAAAGAGCGTATCAGAGAAATGACAAAGCTCCACAAAGCAACGGCAAGCAACCCGATGGCAGTGGCTTGTTTAGAGGAGATGTTTTGAGATAAGAAATGAATCATGGCGTATGTGTCGAAGATGTTATTAGGTCTATCGTAGTTTGAATATATCGTTTCTACATTAATTATTTTAACGGTTTCAAGGCCGTCTGAAAATGATTGTTTCAGACGGCCTTCTATTTGCAATTAGTCCTAAGCATGACTATAATCTGCATCCAATTAGTCAATATTGAGACCAATTTATGAATCAGCTCGACCAACTCGGTATGCGCATCAGCCACATAGACAGCGCATTTGACCAATGGATTAAACAGCAAAACACCAACTACAACACCTTAGCCGTTCTCTACACCTTAGCCACCGAAGGCAGCCGCACTCAAAAATACATAGGCGAAGAATGGAGCCTGCCCAAGCAAACCGTTTCCGGCACATGCAAAACGCTGGCGGAACAAGGCTTGCTGACATTTCACGAAAGCGAACAAGACAAACGCGAACGCTTATTGTCGCTGACCGAGCAAGGCAAAGAATCCGCCGCACCATTGGTGCAAAACATGCAGGAATTCAGCAAACGAATTTTTACCACCTTCGGTGAAAAACGTGCAGCCCGACTGTTTGCCGATTTGGACGCGTTGGCCGAATTAATGGCGCAAACCCTCAATACTAAATAAGGAGGGCAACCATGTGGAAAATGTTGAAACACATCGGTCAAACACACCGCCGCAAACTCATCACAACCTTCTCTCTCGTCGGCTTGGATAACCTGCTCTTGCTGGTATACCCCGTGTTTGGAGGCTGGGCAATTAATGCCGTTATGGAAGGCAAAGTCTGGCAGGCAATGTTGTATGGTGTGGTGGTTTTATTGATGTGGATAATCGGAGCCGCCCGCAGGATAGCCGATACGCGCACATTTACCCAGATCTATACTGAGATAGCCGTCCCTGTCGTTTTGGAACAGCGCAAGCGAGAAGTACCGCATTCCGCCATTACTGCACGCGTCGCCCTATCGCGTGAGTTTGTCAGTTTCTTTGAAGAACACCTGCCCATCGCTGCTACTTCGCTGGTCTCCATCTTCGGTGCATGTATGATGTTGCTGATATTGGAATTTTGGGTGGGCGTATTGGCTGTCGCGATACTTGCCCTGTTTTTATGGTTGCTACCGCGTTTTGCCGCCATCAGCGAAAACCTATATTTCCGTTTAAACAACCGGCTTGAACGCGACAACCACCTTATCCGCGACGGCAACGAGCATCAGCTCTACCGCCACTACGGCTGGGTTGCCAAACTACGCGTACTGATTTCCAACCGCGAAGCCTTAGGCTATCTCAGTATCGGCATGGCAATGAGCGTATTGTTCGGCTTCGCCTTTATACACATGACGCTTAAAGGCTACGGCAGCGCCGGCCATATCTATTCCGTCAGCACTTACTTATGGATGTTTGCAATGAGCTTGGACGACGTACCGCGCTTGGTCGAACAATACTCCAATCTAAAAGATATTGGACAACGCGTTGAACTCTCGGAAGAAAATAATCTTTCCAAGGCCGTCTGAAACCTTAACACACTATCAGGACATATTATGAGTTGGTTTTATTTAATCTTAGCCGGCATGCTGGAAATCGGCTGGCCATTGGGCTTGAAGCTGGCACAACAGGAAGGCTACCGCTGGCATGGCTTTGCCGCCGCACTTGCCTGTATCGCCGGTAGCGGATACCTTCTTTACCTTGCCCAAAAAAGTATTCCGATGGGTACAGCCTACGCCGTTTGGACAGGCATAGGCGCGGCAGGCGCATTTTTAGTGGGCGTAGCCTTTTTCAACGATGCCGCCAACTTCGGCCGCTGGCTCGGCGCATTCTTAATTATTTCAGGCGTAATCGTCATGAAACTTTCCAGCCATTAAAAAACCGCAAAGGCCGTCTGAAACCAAGACGGCCTTCTTATATTCCGAATATAACGAAATCATCTTAAATTAAAACCAAGCATTCTTTCCTTTTTTCAGACGGCCTGTTTAAAGTAGCAACTGTTCATTATTCAAACAATCGGCTATAGCCGTCCCAACAAAGGAAACAAAATGAGCCAAGCCAATCCACTGCCTACCGAACTCTCCGCCCAACTCTCCGCCCTATCCCCCACCCAACTTGCCTGGCTCTCCGGCTATTGCTGGGCGCAAAGCCAAGGCGTATCCGGCACAGCGGCCGAACCGACCATCCTGCAAGCAGCCGCCCCGACAGTCAGCCGCCGCGTGTTAGTCCTTTCCGCCTCCCAAACCGGCAACGCACGCAGCGTTGCCGAATCCTTACACGCCAAACTTCAAGCCGCCGGCGTAGAAGCCCGCCTCAGCAGCGCAGGCGATTTCAAAAGCAAAACCCTGCCTGACGAAGACATCGTCCTTTTGGTTACCTCCACCCAAGGCGAAGGCGAACCGCCCGAAGAAGCCCTACCCCTGTACAAATTCATCTACGGCAAAAAGAAACCCGACCTCAGCAAACTCACCTTTGCCGTCTTAGGGCTTGGCGACTCATCCTATCCCAACTTCTGCCAAGCAGGCAAAGACTTTGATGCCAAATTTGCCGAACTGGGCGCAGGCCGTCTGAACGACTTGGGCATTTGCGACTTAGAGTTCCAAGCAAATGCCGACGCATGGGTAGCCGCCATCGTACCCAAAGTAGCCGAATTGACCGCCCAAGCAGCAAGCCCTAGTGCAAATACCGCAGCACACAGCCCGGCCACCCCAAGCAGCGGCACCGCATACACCAAAGAAAACCCCTACACAGCCACCCTCTCCGTGCGCCAAAAAATCACCTCACGCACCGCAGAAAAAGACGTCGAACACATCGAAATCGACCTCAGCGGCTCAGGTTTGCATTATCAGGCAGGCGACGCACTCGGCGTATGGCCGCTGAATGCCGCCGACCTCGTTCAAGAAATCCTCGACCTCAACCAACTGACCGGCAGCGAAACCGTCCAACTTTCAGACGGCCGCGAAACCGGCATCCGCACCGCCCTGACCGAATCCGCAGATATTACCCAAAACACACCGGCATTCGTCCAACAATACGCCGAATTAACAAATAACGAAGAACTCAAAACCATAGCCGCAGATAAAGCCCAACTGGACGCCTACCTCGCCGTCACACCGCCCGTCGGCGTATTCGCAGCCTATCCGCACCCACTGGACGCACAAACCCTATACAGCCTCTTCCGCCCACAAACCCCGCGTCTCTATTCCATCGCCTCCGCACAAGACGAAGTCGGCGAAGAAGTCCACCTCACCATCGGCGTCGTCCGTTTCGACCACCACGACCACACCTACACCGGCGCAGCATCCGGCTACTTGGGCGAACGCCTCGAAGAAGGCAGCGAAGTCCGCGTCTTTGTCGAACCCAACCCCAACTTCCGCCTGCCGCAAAACGGCGATACACCCATCATCATGATCGGCGCAGGCACAGGCGTCGCCCCCTTCCGCTCCTTCATGCAACAACGCGCCGCCAATGGCGACAGCGGCAAAAACTGGCTCTTCTTCGGCAACCAACGCCTGGCCGACGACTTCCTCTACCAACTCGAATGGAGCGATTGGCGCAAAGACAGCCTCCTCACCCGCGCCGACCTCGCATGGAGCCGACAAGGCGAACACAAAGTCTATGTCCAACACAAAATCACCGAACGCGCGGCCGAAGTTTGGAACTGGCTGCAACAAGGCGCACATATCTACGTCTGCGGCGACGCCGCACGCATGGCACGCGATGTCGAAAACGCCCTGATCGAAGTCATCGAAACCCAAGGCAAACTCAGCCGCGACGAAGCCGAGGACTACCTCAACGACCTGCGCGAAGACAAACGCTACCAACGCGACGTTTATTGATTGGATAAGCCAAAATAAAGGCCGTCTGAAAGCTGGATTTCAGACGGCCTTTTTAAGGAACTTGCTCGGATTGTTATCAATTTATCTTGTCTTGCATTATAATTGTGCAAATTTGACTCACTCGAAAGAAAATAAATTGGAAGGATTACAACAACTTGTAGATTTATTGGTGGGTTTTATCGATTGGATATTGAAATTACTGGCCTTCTTGTTTTAAACTACGTTCCATACTTTTATACATTAAAGACGTATTTTCATCATGCAAACCGCGCAATGCTCTGCTACTTTCTTCTATTGGTACCACACAAACGTGCGGTACTTTTTTGCGCTTGTCTGAAACAGACCAAATTGAAAATACGCAAATCAGAGCCGCCTCAATTGAGCGGCTTTTTTTATACCCACCATGGCCGCTTAAATCCACCCATTTTTAAGAAATAAGGAATACAGCCATGACCGCTTCAACCAAAATCCACAGCCAAACTCAAATGTTACACACCTGCCGCATGGTCGTTGATAGCAACAGCCACCACAGCATGCCCAACACGCTCACTTTGCCTGATACGCCCGACAACCTCATCAGCGAAGCCTTAATTCCGCAAGTGCGCACCATCGCGACTTTGATTGCCGCAGAACGTCACGATTTCAATCAAAGCAGCCCCAGTGTTTTTACCGATGAAGCGGATTTCTTCGCGGCGCGTATTTTGGTTTTGGGCGTACGCCGTTTCCATTTGGACATTACCCTGTTGCCCATGCTCAAAACCGCCAACAAACGCGCCGAAGCCTTCGCCAAACGCCATCACATGCCCTTCTCTCCTGCTGAAATGCAAATGTCCCTGCACACCCGCCGCCCTGCCAACCTGCTGATTATCGAAACCGAACACGAGATGCCTGCACTGGGCAACCTGGCCGCCAACAGCCGTGCATTTGCCGCGCAACTTTCCAATATTATTTTGTAAAACCACTTGAAAAACAGGGAAATGGTTTAATATTAGGCAAACACACTCCGCCGAAATCTCGGCAAAGACAAACTTCTCTCAGGAAAAACAATGAAAAAACTGATTGCCTTAGCCGCCCTTTCCACTTTCACCCTTGCTGCCTGCAAAGACAATACCCAAGCGCAACTTGAGCAGCAACAAAAACAAATCGAAGCATTGCAACAACAGTTGGCACAACAAACAGGCCAACAAGAAGACAATACGGTTTACCAGCTCACGCCAGAAGCCGTGAAAGACACCATTCCTGCCGAGGCACAAGCCAACGGCAACAACGGCCAACCGGTAACCGGTACAGACGGCCAACAATACATCTACGACCAATCCACTGGCAGCTGGCTGCTGCAAAGCTTGGTGGGTACGGCAGCCGGTGCATTTATCGGCAACGCATTGGCCAATAAATTCACACAAGCGCGCAATCAAAACAGCCCGATTGCCCGTCAAGCCCGTGCCAACTATTATCAAAGCGCACGTCCAAACGGACGCACCAGCCAACAGCTGAATACACGCACCCTGCGTGCCCAGCAACAAAATGCCCAGCAGCAACAACGATACCGCGAAACTACGCGTCAGCCTTCCAACTACCGCCGCCCAAGCATGGGTCGGGGCTTTGGCCGCCGTCGCTGATTCGGTTTATATCCCATCTTTGATATAAACGCTCCCAATATAAAAGGCCGTCTGAAAATCAGATTTTCAGACGGCCTTTGGTTTCTTAGCTATCTATTCTGAATAACTCGATAGCCATTTTCTACGCTTTTACCTGTCTTGGCACAAAGTTCATCACCGCATCGCACGATATTGG